>CAXTSK010000723.1:0-2661 GCA_964246655.1 uncultured Pyrinomonadaceae bacterium | reverse complement strand
GTCGGCAGCCGCTCGTTCCGGCGGCCGGCAAAGAACTGGAAGATGAACCCGTGCGGGTCATCCGAAGGACGGAACCCGGCGGGGAAGCCGTCGTTGGTCTCTTCATCCCCGAAGATGTCGATGAAGCTCTGACCCTGCTGGTTCAGGTGGCCGCGGTAGGCCGCCGAGAAGCCGAACCAGCGCTTCGGGAAGACGCGGACGCCGCCGATGAAATCGACCGGGTTGTTCGGGAACGCGTTCGGCGTGTGGCCGCCCGTGTAGTGAACCGACTTCAACTCGGTGATGATCTGGAAGTGCTTGTTGACGACGAAGTCCGCGCCGACGCCGGCGACGAACTCGTCGGGCCGGTCAAGCAGGATGGCCTCGCCCGTGCCGAACGCGTCGGACTTCGGGTTCGAGTTCAGGATGTACCCGCCGTTGGCGTGCAGGCTGACCGAGCGGCTCAGGCGACCCGAGACGAAGCCGACCACGCCGATGTCGCCGAAGTTGCCGCCGGGGCTCGCGCCGCGCTGGAGTTGGTTGAAGCCCGAGAGGTCGTCGGCCTTATCCATGTACCAGCGGTAGAAGGCAACCAAACCGACCCCGAGCGGATTGTTCGGGCCGGTGAAACGCCACTTCGCGCCGGCCTGCATCGTCCCGAACGCCGACTCGCCGTAGAGCCTGTTAATGAAGGGCGCGTCGGCGACGTAGCTCGGGCAGACGGTGAACAGGTCGGGCACCGTGATCGGGTTAGTGGTCAGGGTGGCCGGAATCACGCGCGTCGTCAGCACCACGCCCGGCAGGATCGAGCCGCAGGGCGAGCCGATGCCGCCGAAGTTCGACGCCGCGCCGTAGTTGCCCCCGCCAGTCCCCGACACGGGACCGAGCGTCGAGGTGAAGGCCACCGCGATGTTGTTGCCCGTCAGGCCGAAGTTGGGGCCGGTGCCGCCGACGAACGGGAACTGCACGAACGGCTGGTTGCCGGTCGGGCGGAAGAGCACGCTGTTGCTCGTCAGGAGCGTCGAGCCGCTGACACGCGTGGGCGCCAAGATGATGGCCGGGCCGCTGCGGAGGTTGGCCGTGCCGGCCCCGAAGTAGAGCTGCGAGTTCGGCAGGTAGAAGCTCGACAGGTGCTTCGGGTTGTTGACCTTCACACCGCGATAGCCCTCGGTGCTGAAGAACAACTCCAGGTGATCGCTCACGCCGACGTTGAAGCTGAGCGGGATGACCGTGAAGTCAACGTTCCCGGGGTCGCGGTCGTAATTGCTGTAGGCGACGCTGAAGGTGAACTCACCTTTGCGCAGCGTGTCGCCGTCGTAAATGGTGAAGAGCCCCGTGGGGCCGCCCGGCGTGCCGCCAGTGCCGACAGTGGGGGCTTGGTTGCGCGGGTCGTTGCCCGGCCGCAAGGTCTGCGCCGTCGCTGCCGACAGCAGGACCAGGGTGGCGAGCGCGGCAAAGAGCGCTCTTCTCGCGAGTCTCATCGCATTCCTCCTGCGAAATGAGTTTAATTTTTGCGGAAGGGGGCGACCGTGCTCCCCGGAGTCGCGTGACGGCCCGCGTGCGTAGCGCCGCTTCTGGCTGCGACCCGGCGACCCTAGAACAGTCTGGGGCGCGGACGCTCCAACTACAAGCGTAAACCCTTTAAGTCAAAGAAACTGCTACCGCCCTCGAACGCGAACGACTTGTAGATGGAGCGGAGCAGCGAGAGGAGCCTGAACACCTGTCCGGTGCTCTATGGGCGCTCTTGCAATGCCTCTACAGCGCCTCTCAACTGAGTGTAACTTTGTGCTTTGTTTAGCGCACCTGCTTTATATAAAACGGGTGCGCTGCTGTCAACACCTTGGGCTGTAGCGCCAGCGGCCCGACTGCAAAAACCCTACACGGACGGATGCCGGGGGCGTACCAAGTTCCGCCAGACCATACACCTCCTAGCGGCGGAAATCAAGAGTTTTTCGCAACTTAGCCCAAAAAAAGGTTCACATTTCCGTCACGCATAGATGCCGCGCATACGCGTGTCGTAGGCCACGCGGTCAATCGCCAGCATGTATGCAGCCGTGCGCGTATCGACGTTATGATTCTCGGCGTACTTTACCACGTCGTTAAAACTCGCCACCATCACCTCCGACAGGCGTTCGTTGACAACATCCTCCCTCCAGAAGTAGCCCATGCGGTTCTGCACCCACTCGAAGTAACTGACGGTGACGCCGCCCGCGTTGGCGAGGATGTCGGGGATGACGAAAACCCCGTTGTTGTGCAGTATTTTGTCGGCGTTCGCCGTCGTCGGCCCGTTCGCGCCCTCGGCCAGGATGCGGCACTTAATGCGGCCCGCGTTCTCCGAGCGAATCTGGTTCTCGGTCGCGCAGGGGGCGAGCACGTCGCACTCGACCTCCAAAAGCTCTGAGTTAGAGACGTGCTCGACGTTCGGGAACTCCTGGAGCGAGCGCGTCTGCTGCAAGTGCGTCAGCGCGGCGGGGATGTCGATGCCGTCGGGGTTGTAGATACCGCCGAAGATGTCTGAAAGCGCTACGACCTTGTAGCCCGCCTCGTGGAGGAGGCGCGCGCCGATGCCGCCGACGTTCCCAGACCCCTGGACGACGACGCGCGTGTTGGACGGCGAGAGCTTGAAGCGCTTGCTGGCCTCGTTGATGACGAAGAGGAGGCCGCGCCCCGTCGCCTCGCGCC
>CAXTSK010000722.1:0-2663 GCA_964246655.1 uncultured Pyrinomonadaceae bacterium | reverse complement strand
GTGGATACGGCGCGCGCCCGGCGCGAAGGAAGCGGCGCGCGCCACCGTCACCGCGCCCGGCGGGCAGAAGGTCTCGTGCGCGGGCACGCTCGAAGTGCGCGCGGTCAAGTACACGCCCTACGAGGGCAAGGACGGGCGGAAGCTGCACCAGGGTTATCAGATTCAGGTCGGCAACGAGCCGCGCGACATGGACAGGATGCTCGTCGCGCAGTTCACGCCGGCCGACGTGCTGCCGCAGGAGTTCGCCGCGTCGCAGCAGCCGCAGACGCTCGACCTCGCGCTGGAAGACGCGAGCAAGGACGTGCTGGCGCAGACCAAAGCGCTCGTCTTCCCCGTCGCGGTCGTCAAGGGGAAACCGGCCGTGCCCTACGGCACCTTCACCATGAGCTTCACGGGCGGCGCCGCGCTGCGCGGCAAATAGGAGGCGGGACGGATGAAACTACGCGTGAGCACAGACAACCGCGGCGGCTCGGTCTCGGCGAAGGCCGGTAAGGACGACGCGCGCGACGACAACTACAACATCGACCCCTCGCGCCGCTACGGCAAGGTGACGCGGACGCTCTCGGAGAAGGCCGGCAACGGCGGTGGGCAGCTCGGCGTGACGCTCGAAACCTCTTCCGAGTTCGTGGGCTTTAATAAGGACAACTACGAGTGCGACTCGCTCACCTTCAAGAGCGTCGGCACCATCAGGCTCCCGCAGGACGCGACGGCCGCGGCGGTCGGCGTTGTGCAGGACTCGATCTCGTTGGGCTTCCGCGTCGAGAAGAGTTGCAAGGTGCGGCTGACGGCGACCGTCTTGAGCGACATGGACGTGGCGGAGGTGCGTGTGGACGGCCCTTCGTTCAAGGAGAGCCCCGTGCGCGTCTTTGACGACTTCGACGACACGCTCGTCATCGACAAGCCGGGCGAGTACTACCTGAAAAGCGCGTACCAGTTGAACGTGCGGACGCCAAATGCGAGCCTCGGTGGTCGCCCCATCGCCGTCGAGATGCAGGCGACGCTGACGCCGACCGACTGACGCGGGCCGCCGCCGTAGCTCAGGGCTCGTCGGGCACCTCGGGGACGGGCCGGTTCATGCCCCGGTAGATGCCGACGATGGTGTCGATCTTCTCCTTGGCCTCGGCGTTGTCGGGGTCGTACTTGAGCACCTGCTTGAAGTCGGCCAGCGCGTACTTGTAGAGCCTCGGCTGCCCGCCGTTCCAGTAGACGTTGCCGCGCGCGAGGTAGGCGTCGGCGGCCGACTTCTTGTCGGCGGCGGAAGCATTCGACGCTTTGGCCTTCTCGGCCGCGGCCTTGATGCGCGTGTCGAGTTCCTTCGTGTCCACGAGCGCGCGGTCGGCCGCGGCGTCCGCCGACGAAGGCGCGGCCGCGCCGCCCGCGCCGTGCGAGGAGGTGACGCCGGGGCTCTGAGAGTTCGTGCCGTGCTGGATGCTGGTCTGCGCGTTGTTGCCGGCGGGCGCGTTCGCGTTGCGCGTGGCGGTCGGGGCCGGCGCGTTGCCGCACGAAGCCGACAGCGTTGCGGCCAAAAGAACCGACGCGATGAAGGGCTTTTGCATCAGTCAGGACTCCGGTTTTGAAGTTGATTGCCGGACGATGATACACAGAAACGCCCGCCGAAGTCACACCACTCCGGCGGGCGGGGTTTACGTCCTTAACGGGCGCGCACATGGCGCCGGTGTGGCACATGATGCCCTCGTTGTTGGTCGGCGCGGTCTTGAGCTTGCGCAGCTCTGTGGCCTGGTCGTGGCAGCCGTTGCAGTTGCGGTGGTACGCCTCCTCGTTGGTGAGGACGGTCGGGTCGGTGTCGCCCTCGTAGGTCACTTCGGGGATGGCGTCGCCGATAGTCGGCTTCGCGCCCTCCTGCGCGTGGCAGGCGCGGCAGGTCTCGACCTTCGGCGTCTTCGCGTCCTTGGCGGTCTCGGCTGTCAGGGTCACAGTGCGGTCGGCCGGGTGCGCCGACTTGAGCGGCGGGTGCTTGGCGGCCTCGGCGGCGGTCTGGTCGGTGTGGTGGCACTCGACGCAGCCGACGGGTTTCGTGCCGTCGATGCTGTAGTTCTTGGTGGCGTGGTTGACGTGGCTGAAGGGGACGGCGAGGCTCTTGGCCTTGTCCTTCTTGGAGTCGGTCGAGAGCGTGTACTGATCCTTCGGCGCTTGCCCGCCCTGCGCCGCGAGCGCGGCCGAGGCCGAACGCAGGGCGCCGGAGTTGCAGCCCAGCACGCACAGAAAGCAGGCGAGCGCGGCCGACGCGATGAAAAGTTTCATGATTGTCTGTCCTCGGGGTTAACCCTGCCTTGATCTCAAAAGAGCTTCGCGGCGGGAGAGCTTTCCTGCCTTTTATAGACGCGCCCCCCGACCTTGTCAATTTTTTCTTTCAGAAGCGGAAGGTCTGGCCCTTGTGGCAGCGCTTGCAGTCGGCGAAGTCGTCGCCGCCGAAGGCGCGGCGGTTGTTGTGGCAGGTCATGCAGGTCTGCGCGCGGGCGCCGGGCAAGGGCGGCAGGTCAGCTCGCCACAGCCCACGCAGCACTTCGGCTCGGCCCGCGCGCACCTGATGGCAGTCGTCGCAGCGCATCCCCTGACGCGCGCCTATTCCGTCAGCTTCAGCCACGCCACGCACGGCGCGCGTCAGGGGATGCGCTGCGACGACTGCCATCAGGTGCGCGCGG
>CAXTSK010000721.1:0-2666 GCA_964246655.1 uncultured Pyrinomonadaceae bacterium | reverse complement strand
GGGCGAGCCGCAACGCTTTGTCGTAGTCTTCGAGCGCGCGCGCCGTCTCTTTCTTCAGCAGCCACGCCGTCCCGCGGGCGTAGCGGGCCCAGACGAGGCCGGGCTTGATGAAGAGGGACTGGTCGAAGTCTTCGATGGCGCCGTCGTAATCCTCCTTCGCCAGTCGCGCCACCCCGCGGTCCAGGTAGGCGGTGGCCGCCTGCGGGTCGAGCACGCGCGCGCGTGCAAAAGCCTCGCCCGCCCCGCCCGCGGAGGGCGACCAGTTGTTACGCCCCTCCCCTTTCTTCACGAGGCTCGAACTCAGCTCGATGACGGCGGTGAAGTCATCGATGGCCCCTTCGAAGTCGCCGCGCGCGTAGCGCTCCGCCCCGCGGTCGTAGAACTCTTTGGCGGAGTCGGGCGACTGCGCGCGCGCGCCCGCGGCGATAAGGAAGACGAAGAGAACGGCTGCCAGCTTGCTTTTCATCTTACTCCTCCCCTCGAAGACACACGTCCCCGGCCGCGCCCCTGGGGAGGGCGGCGCGCGTGACGATGAATTTGTTTGTGCGGGAGGACGCACCCCCGCAGGACTTCGTTAACCGCGTCGTTGTGGCGGCGACTGGGGTGCGCTAAGATGCAGGCTGTCGAGACGAGACATCTTCAGCGCGCCTTCGGGCGCCGCTCGAAATGTTGAGTCGAGTGGGGGGGGGGGGGTTCGGAGGATGCGGGCCGCCGGTCGTGAGTTTGGGGGGCGGCCTCTAACTCATTTCCGCGCACCCCCTTTCTTACTTGTGGCCGTAGAGCCTAAAAGTTCCCGAGCAGGAAAACGAATCGCCCTGTGAAATTAAAACACCGAGGGCGGATGATTCAGGGCGCCTATCTCAACCGCCGTATGAATGAACTGCTTATCAAAATGTAAGACGAAAGGGCGAGTTAAAAGTTCCCGGTCACGAGCTCCTTCGTCCTCACGCAGAGTCAGTGACGCGGCGCGCGAAAAGGTTTCAACAATGAGGTCTCAACGGTAAAGCCGTACGAGAGTTCGTATCATTCGAGGCCGAAGCGTACGGAGCGCGTGTTGACTATCCGCGGGCGCCGGTCGTACCATTCCACATCCCTTGCGGTTTCGGCCTCGCACGCACGTCGCCCCGACCTTTTCGCCAACGCCTTCGGGAGGTGATATGCCGGATCACACACGCCGTCTCAAGCTGGCGACCGGCGTCGCTTTCGCCGCCCTCGCCTTCGTCGCCCTGTGGGCCTCGTCCGCACGCGCTCAGTCTACGTCGTCGTCGGCGGCGCGCGCTGCGGCGAGGGCCGACGCGGAGATGCGACAGAGGATGCTCTGGGACCTGGATAAGCTGAAGAAGGACAAGCCGTCGAAGCCGCCCGACGCGCGCCCCGACTACGGCGAAGTGGCGGAGGAGTTCAAGCAGTTGCAGCTCGTCAACTACTCGCTCGCGGGCCTGGCCGACCCGAAGTCCACGCTCGACTTCGCGCGCGTCAGGAAGGAGTCGGCCGAGGTCAGGAAGCGTGCCGCGCGCCTGAAGGGCTACCTCTCGCTCCCCGAGGTGGAAGATGCGAAGAAGCAGGACAAGGCCGCGGAGATACAGACGCCGGAGGCGCTGAGGGCGGCCGTGGGCAGGCTCGACGAGCTTGTGAACAGCTTCGCCTGGAACCCCGTCTTCCAGAATTCGGACGTGGTTGATTTGGACCTCTCCATGAAGGCCAGCCGCGACCTCGCCGGCATCATCAGCCTCAGCGAGCAGATACGCAAAAGCGCCGAAGAGCTGGGCAAGAGTCTCGCGAAGAAGTAAAGGTGGGGTGTTAGGTGTTGGGTTTTGGTTTTGACCAGCCCCCAACACCCAACACCCTCTTTATCCTGCCTATCTATCCCTGTTAATTCATTCCCACGCCATACGACCCGCTCGCGGTACTGTTCGGGCGCCGCGTCGTGTACACTCGGGCCAAAGAGCAACCGAGGCCGGTCAAGAAATCGTGAGGGAACTGAATCCGAAAGTGCTGTCAGTGACGGGGCTGCGCAAGGCTTACGGCGCGACGGTGGCGGTGGACGGCGTGTCGTTCGAGGTGGCGCGCGGCGAGATCGTGGGGCTGCTCGGGCCGAACGGGGCGGGGAAGACCACGACCATCAACATGATCCTCGGCGTGCTGGAACCGACCGCGGGCACCATCCTCGTCGAGGGCTTGGACGTGAGGCGCGAGCGCTCGCGCGCGCTTTCGCGGACGAACTTCGCGGCCGTCTACGCGCCGCTGCCCGGCAACCTCACGGTCGTGCAGAACCTGCGCGTCTTCGGCATGCTCTACGGCGTCGCGCGGCTGTCGCAGCGGATAGAAGAGCTGCTCGAAGAGTTCGACCTGCGCGCGTTCCGCGACGCGAAGTGCGGCGTGCTCTCGTCGGGCGAGCAGACGCGCGTGGCGCTTGCCAAGGCGATGCTCAACCGGCCGCACCTTCTGTTGTTGGACGAGCCGACCGCGTCGCTCGACCCCTCGACGGCGCAGGAGACGCGCGCGCGCATGCGGCGGTTCGCCGCGGGCGGGGAGTGCGGCGTGCTCTGGACTTCGCACAACATGTATGAGGTCGAGGAGGTCTGTGACCGCGTGCTCTTCGTCTCGAAGGGGCGCGTGCTGCTCGAAGGCGACCCGAAGACTT
This sequence comes from uncultured Pyrinomonadaceae bacterium, assembly GCA_964246655.1. GTDB lineage: Bacteria > Acidobacteriota > Blastocatellia > Pyrinomonadales > Pyrinomonadaceae > QHXN01. The sequence continues at coordinate 22 of CAXTSK010000721.1, read as the reverse complement.
TGCCGGCCGAGCACGGGCGCGA
>CAXTSK010000720.1:1624-2674 GCA_964246655.1 uncultured Pyrinomonadaceae bacterium | reverse complement strand
GGCGCCCAGGCGAAGGTACCGGACGTGGTATTGGGGTCGGGCACGAACCGCGCGGCGGGCTGCGCGGCCTAGCCGATGTCGCCGCGGGCGAGGAGCGGCCCGCCAAGGCACAACTCGCCCGCGGCTTCGAGCGGCGACGGTTCGCCGCCGCGATCCAGAACGTAAGCCCTGCGGTTCGTCAGCGGCAGGCCGATGGGCACGCCGCCCGCGAAGGCTTCGGCGTCGGCCTCTTTCAGATCGAAGACGCTCGCCGTGATGGCCGCCTCGGTCGGGCCGTAGGCGTTGAGCAGTCGCACGCGGCGCAAGGCCGTGCGCTGCCACATGCGCGCCGTCTCGGGCCGCATCATCTCGCCGCCCGAGATCATCAGCCGCCACTGCGGCTCGGGCCGCGCTTCGGGGTCGGCCGCGAACTCCTGCACGAACTGGTGCCAGAAGGCCGTCGGGGGATTGACGACGCTCAGGCGCTCTTTGCGGATGCGGCGGCGCAACTCGGCCGGCGTCCACGTCTCCGCGCCCCGCATGACGAGGGTCGCGCCGCAGAGCAGCGCCGAGAAGACCTGTTCGAGTGACACGTCGAAGCTGAGCGAAGCGAACTGAAGCACGCGGTCGTCGGCCCTCATCTCGAAGGTGTCGAGGATGCGCGCGAGGTGGTCGGCGGCGACCTCGTGCGGGACGCAGACGCCCTTGGGTCTGCCGGTCGAGCCCGAGGTGTAGATGACGTAGGCGAGGTTCGCGGGCGCGGCGCCCGAGTCGAAGTCCGCGTCGCTCTCGCGCGCGACCGCGTCCCAGTCCGAATCCAGGCAGACGACCTCGGAGGCCGCGAGCGCCGGGGTGCGGAACAATAGATGTTGCTGCGTGAGCACGATGGGCGCGCGCGTGTCTTCGAGGATGTAGGAGACGCGCGCCTCCGGGTAGTCGGCGTCAACGGGGACGTAGGCCGCGCCCGCCTTGAGCACGCCGAGCAGCGCCGCGAGCGAGTCGAGCGAACGCTCAAGGTAGACGCAGACCGGCACCTCGGGGCCGGCGCCGCGCCGCCGCAGGTGGCGCGCG
>CAXTSK010000720.1:0-1557 GCA_964246655.1 uncultured Pyrinomonadaceae bacterium | reverse complement strand
CCTCGGGCGTGCGCGCGGCCTGCGCCTCGAAGAGCTGGTGGAGGCAGAGCTGTCGGGGCCGCTCGTCGCGCGCGGGGTTCCAGCGCGTGAGCAGTTCGGCGCGCCCCTCCGCGGTCAGCAACGGCAGCTCGCCGACTCTGCTCTCGGGCGCGGCGGCGAGTGCTTCGAGCATTGTCCGCACCTGCCCGAGCAGCCGCCGGACGCCAGCCGGGTCGAAGCGTTTGAGGTCGTAGCTGATGGCGAGCCGCAGCTCGTCGTGCTGCGCCGCGACGAGCGTGAGCGGGTAGTTGTTCTGCTCCTCGAAACGTAAGTCGCTGACGGAGAGCGCCGGGCCCGCCTCCTCCGCCCCGGCCTCCCGGCCGACCGCGCTCATTTCGAAGGCCAGCAGGCTCTCGAAGAGCGGTTGCCCGCGCGGCACCTCGCTCCAGCCCTGCACGTCCACCAGCGGCGTGTGCTCGTACTGCCGCATCTCGACCTGCCGCGCCTGGATGCCTTCGAGCCAGGACAGGACGGGCTCTTCGGGACGCACGCGGACGCGCACCGGCAGCGTGTTGATGAAGACGCCGACCATCGTTTCGACGCCGTCAAGCTCCGCGGGCCGGCCGGACGCGGTGGCCCCGAAGAGCACGTCGCGCTCGCCGCTGTAGCGGCTCAGGAGCAGCGCCCAGATGCCCTGCATCAACGTGTTCGTCGTCAACCTGTGCTCGCGCGCGAGCTTGACGAGCGCAGCCGTCGTCTCTGCGGAGAGGGACAGCCGCTCTTCCGCATAGCCCTCCCCGGCGCGGCGGCCGTCGAGCGGCAGCGGCGTCGGCGCCTGAAAGCCCGCGAGCGTCTGCCGCCAGAACTCCTCGGCGCGCGAAGAGTCCTGCCGCTGGAGCCAGCCGATGTACTCGCCGAAGGGTCGCGGCCGCGGCAGCTGCAACTCCCTGCCCTCGCCGAAGGCCATGTAGAGCGACAGCACCTCTTTGAAGAGCAGCGACTTCGACCAGCCGTCCATGATGAGGTGGTGGTAGCTCCAGACGAAGTGGTGCGCGTCGTCGCCGATGCGGACGAGCGCGAGCCGCATCAGCGGCGGCTCCGAGAGGTTGAAGCCCCGCTCCTTCTCCGCGCGGTAGAACTCTTGCAGGCGCGCGGGCAGCTCTTCCGTCGAGAGCCCGCGCCAGTCGTGCCGCTCGACCTGGACGGCGACACGCTTGTGGGCCACCTGCATCGGGCTCTCGACCTCCTCCCAGAAGAAGGAGGTGCGCAGGATCAGGTGGCGCTCGACCACGCGCTGCCACGCCGCCTCGAACGCTTCCGCGTCGAGACGGCCGCGCAGCGTGCAGCTCAGCTGGCGGAAGTAGATGTTCGACTCGGGCGTGTACAGAGTGTGGAAGAGCATGCCCTGCTGCATCGGGGTCAGGGCGTAGATGTCTACGATGTTCTCGGCGCTCATGTCATGGCCTCCGTGCCTGCTGGCTGATTTTGCTGAGGAGTTTGTCGAGCGAGCCCTGGCTGAGCTTCCCCTGTTGGACGTCGGAAGGGGTCAGGGCGACCGCGCCGTCGCGCCCTTCGGCC
>CAXTSK010000719.1:0-2677 GCA_964246655.1 uncultured Pyrinomonadaceae bacterium | reverse complement strand
CGCTTCGAGCTGTTCGGCGCGACCGGCGCGGCGATGGCACGCGAGGGCGTCGAGCCGGTCGTGCGCGAGGAAGACCTCGCCATCACGGGGCTCGTCGAGATCGCGCGCGCGCTGCCGCGCTTCTGGGCCGCGTACCGGGCGTTAAAGAAGGCCGCGTGCGAGCGCCGCCCCGACGCCGTCGTGCTCGTGGACTGGCCCGACGTCAACCTCGCGCTCGCGCGCGCGCTCCGGCGCCGCGGCGTCAGAGTCATCTACTACATCAGCCCGCAGCTCTGGGCCTGGCGCTCGCATCGCGTCCGGCAGGTGCGGCGCGACGTAGACCTCCTGCTCACCATCCTGCCCTTCGAGCGCGAGTGGTACGCCGCGCGCGGCGTCACGCACGTCGAGTTCGTCGGCCACCCGCTCGCGGGCTCAGTCGCTTCGCGCGTGACGCGTGAAGAGTTCTGCGCGCGGCATAACTTAAATTCCTCTCAACCAATCGTCGCGCTCTTGCCCGGCAGCCGCCGCAAAGAGTTCGAGCGCATCGCGCCCGTCATGCTCGACGCCGCCGCGCGACTCTTAAAAGAGATGCCCGGCGCGCAGTTCGTCCTCGCGCTCGCCGCACGGCGCTCGCCCGACGAGGCCGCGCATATCGTCAACGCGCACCCCGAAGCTGCGACGCTCGCGACGCGCATCCGCTTCGCGCACGACGGGGCGCGCGAAGCACTCGCGGCCTCCGACGCGGCCGCCGTGTGCAGCGGCACGGCGACGCTCGAAGCGGCGATGCTCGCGACGCCGCTCGTCGTCGTCTACAAGGAGTCGGCGCTCAACTGGCACACGCTCGGCCGCCTCATCGAGGTCGAGCACTACGGCCTCGTCAACCTCGTCGCCGGCTCCCGCCTCGCGCCCGAGTTGATGCAGGACGACTTTGACGGCGACACGCTCGCGCGCGAGCTGCTCGCGCTGCTCGACCCCGAACAGAACAAGAAGGTGCGCGCACAACTGCGCGAGGCGACGGCGCGGCTCGGCGAGGGCGGGGCCTCGCGCCGCGCGGCCGAAGCCGTGCTGCGCGCCTTAAGGCGTTGGCGCCGTGAGGCTTCTTCGACGTAGGCCCGCGACTCTCTTTCACGTCACAAAAATTTTCGTTGACATCCGACGCGCAAGCGTGGATGATGCGGCCCGCTCCCGAATCAACCTGACCCCGGCTCTGCTGCCCATAAAGGGCTGCGGGTCAACTCTCTCCCGAACAGCGAAAGGCATTCGATGTCGCACCCCTGCGTCATATCGTCGCGCGCCCGAGCGTCTTCGCACAGACTCTTGCACCCGTCGCCCTCCCGCACAGCCCTTCTCCCGAGCTGCCCACAATCCAACCAAGCTAATCCGCCCCGTGAATCTCACACTTGACCAACAGGTAACAGATCAGATGGAGGCACAACATGACTTCTCTACCACGAGCCAGTTTCGCGGCCGGCGGCGGCGCTAGCCTGCTCGCCCTGCTCTTCGCGCTCGCGCTGACGGGTGCGCTGCCCGTCGCCGCTTCGGCGCAGACGGCGACCGCCGGCCAACTCGTCATCAGCGAGTTCCGCCTGCGCGGCCCGAACGGCGCCAACGACGAGTTCATCGAAATCTACAACGCCTCGGGCGCCGCCCACACGGTCGTCTCGGCGTCGGGCACCGGCTACGGCGTCGCCGCCTCAGACGGCGTCACGCGCTGCTCAATCCCGAACGGCACCGTCATCCCCGCGGGCGGCCACTTCCTCTGCGTCAACTCGGTCGGCTACTCGCTCGCCGCGTACCCCGCGGGCAACGGCACGACCGCAACGGGAGACGCCACCTTCACCACTAACATCGCGGATAACGTCGGCGTCGCCATCTTCAACAACAACACGGGCGGCGGAAGCTACTCCTTAGCCAACCGCCTCGACGCGGTCGGTTCGACGAGCGAGGCCAACACGCTCTACAAGGAAGGGGCGGGCTACCCGGCGCTGACGCCCTTCTCCATCGACTACAGCTTCTACCGCACGACCTGCCCGCGCGCGTCGTCCGCGGTAGACCCCTTGTGCAGCCCCACCGACCCGGGCCATCCGATTGACACGAACAATAACGACGCCGACTTCGTCTTCGTAGACACGAACGGCACGAGCGCGGGCGCCGGGCAGCGGCTCGGCGCGCCGGGGCCGGAGAACCTTTCGAGCCCGGTCAACATCGTCCCGACCATCGGCCACTCGGCGCTCGACCCGGCCGTGCCCAACAACGCCGCGCCGAACCGCGTGCGCGACTTCACGTCCGACCCGGCGAACAACTCGACCTTCGGCACGCTCGACATCCGCCGCGTCTACACGAACAACACGGGCGGGAACGTCACGCGCCTGCGCTTCCGCGTCGCCGACATCGAGACCTTCCCGGCACCCTCGGGGACGGCCGACCTCCGCCCGCGCACTTCAAACGACATAGTCGTCTCGACGAGCGGCGGCGTAATCACCGTCCGCGGCACGACGCTGGAGCAGCCGCCGAGCCAGCTAAACGGCGGCGGCTTCAACTCGTCGCTCTCGGCGAACACGGTCACGCTGGCAACGCCGCTCGCGCCCGGCGCGAGCATCCCCGTCCGCTTCCTGCTCGGCATCCAGCAGACCGGCTGCTTCCGCTTCGGCGTCTACGCCGAGGCGCTCCCGTCCGGGGGCAGCACGATCTTCCTGGT
>CAXTSK010000718.1:0-2677 GCA_964246655.1 uncultured Pyrinomonadaceae bacterium | reverse complement strand
CTTCGGCAGAGAGGGCACGAGGTTCAGGTAGCCGATATGATCGACCTCGCGCTTGCTGACCAGATAATCTCCCACGACGAGGTAATCCAGTTTGGTGGTCAGGAAACAGACCACCGAATCTCTCGCGGAATCGACGATGGGCTCGACGTTGTTATTGAACGAGGTGTTGAGCAGCATCGGCACGCCCGTCAGTTTGCCGAACTCGTTGATGAGCTCCCAGTATTTCGGGTTCGTTTTTTTCGAGACGGTCTGAATCCTCGCCGTCCCGTCAACGTGTGTGATGGCGCCGAGCAACTCGCGCTTCTCCGGTCTCACGTTGAGCACGAAGACCATGAAGGGAAACTCCGTCTCGTTCTGCGGGACTTCGAAGAAGTCGGCGGCGGCCTCTTCGATGACGGAGGGGGCAAACGGCCTGTAGCCTTCGCGCTTTTTGACCATCTCGTTAATGAGGTCTTTATTCTTCGCCGGGCGCGGGTCGGCCAGGATGCTCCTGTTTCCCAGGGCGCGCGGCCCGAACTCGGAACGCCCCTGCGCCCAACCGATGACCGCCCCTCCGGCCATCAGTTGCGCGGCGCGCGCGGCGATGTCGTCATGCTTTTCAAAACGGACGAAGTCTTCCCAGCCCGCCAGCTCGCTGCCGACCGCGTCGTTATCGCCGAGTTCCGTCCCCCAGAAGACGTGATCCAGTCTCGCGGGCTTCCCCGCGGGCTTCTCCTTGTTCGCCACGTACAGGGCCGCGCCGAGCGCGCCCCCCGCGTCGTGCGACGCGGGCTGCACGAAGATGTCGTCGAACAGTCCCGAATAGAGAAGCTTGCCATTGAGCGAGCAATTGTGTGCGACGCCTCCGGCGATGCATATTTTCTTCTGACCCGTCGTCTGCCGGTAATGCTTGAGCACGTGAAAAACGATCTCTTCGAGCGCCTCCTGCAAAGCGGCCGCGATGTCCTGGTGCTCCTGCGGGAAGCTGTTCTTCTCCGTCCTCTGCGGGGGCACGGCGTCGAACAGCAGATGCAGATGGCCCGCGTGGATCACGTAGTCCCCGTTGGGCAGCAGGCTGTAGAAGGATTTGAAGAGGCGGCGGTAACGGCTCGCGTCGCCGTAAGGGGCGAGACCCATCACCTTGTACTCGTCAAACAGGTCGTAGCCGAGAAAACGGATCACGCCCACGTAGAAGCGCCCGAGCGATTTCGCTTCCGAGAGGTTGACGATCCTATTCATCGTCGCCCCCTTGCCCTCCAGCAACATGCCCGAGATGCCGTCGCCGTAGGCATCAATCGTCAGCACGAGGGCCTCGTCGAAACCGGACTGCGCGAAAGCGCTGACGGCGTGCGCGACGTGGTGGTGGACGAAAACCAGCTTCCCGGCGTCGATGTCATAACCGAATGTCTGTTTGATTAAATTTTGATGCAGCGTCTTCGCATCCATGAACATGTCCAACTCGGTGTTCTTCAGATAATATTCCCTGAACCGGTGGTTCATGTAATCTTCGAGGCCGTGAATTGCGATCCGGTCAACGTCCTGAATCTTCACGCCGTAACTGTCAAGGCAGAATCGCATGGCCGAGATGGGGGCTTTGTTGGTGTGCTTGATTCTATTCAGCCTCTCTTCCTCAATCGCCGCCACGACTTCCCCGTCTTTTAACAAGACTGCCGCCGCGTCATGCCTCATCTGGTGGTGATAGCGTTTTTCGTAAACCGAGTCCAAGCCCCCGGTAATGCCTAGTGTGAGCATCGTCAATCTCCCTTCAATAAAAATGATCGGCTAAGGCGTGACCCCTTTTGAGAGAGAAACGCCGAGCGGGCCCGGGCTATCGAAGCCTGAGCGTAAGGCACTTGGCCGCGCCGCCGGCCTTGATGAACTCGGTCATCTCGGTCTGCACGACCTCGAAGCCCGCGGCCTCAAGCCGCCGGCGCAAAGGCTCAGACGCGCGGTTGAGGATAACCAGCCGGTCGATGTTGAGCGCGTTGCAGGCGAAGCCGAGCGCGTCTTCCTCGCCGACGGCGATCCGTTTCTCCTCGCCCACGCGCCGGTTGATGAGTTCTTGCGAGTCTTCGCTGAAGGCCGCGGGGTAGTAGAGCAGGTAGCCGCGGCTGAGCGGGCACAGGCAGGTGTCGAGGTGGTAGAAGCGTTCGTCCACGAGCCTGAGCGACACGGCCTCAAGCCCGAGCCACTCGGCGAGGTACGCCTGCGACTCCCGCGTCGAGCGGTGACCGTGGCCCGTCCAGAGGAATCTCCCTTCGGGGTCTACGAGCGCGTCGCCCGCGCCCTCGAAGGGGACGTGCGCGGGCATCTTCAGCACCTCGAAGTTGTTCGTCGCGAACCAGTCCTCGAAGTGGCGCTCCTCCTGCCGGCGCTGCGGGTGGCGGAAGCGGCTGAGCACGAACCTGTCGTTCCAGATGATGCCGGCGTTCGCGGTGAACGGCATGTCGGGCAGCCCCGGCTGCGGCGCGATCAGCTCGACGGCCGCGTGCTCCTTGATGAGGTCGTGCAGGCGCTGCCACTGCGTGTGCGCCGCATCGGCCGAGACGCCGCCGAGGTTCCCCTCCATCCAGGGGTTGATGACGTAGGAGACCGTGAAATAGTCCGGGGGACACATCAGGTAACGCTGCCGCGGCGAGCTGCTCATCTTCAACACTCCTCCGTCTCGTCCGGTTCCTCGCTCCGGTCTTCACTGTCT
>CAXTSK010000717.1:0-2680 GCA_964246655.1 uncultured Pyrinomonadaceae bacterium | reverse complement strand
GTGTTACTGCCGCTCGCGGGCTTCGTGGTGGTGCTTGCGTCGGCCGCGACGCCCGCGCCCGCAATGTAAATCCACTTCTTGCTACCCGACGACTGCGGCTTTACCTGATGCTGCTGCGCCTGGAGGCCCGGCGGCGGCTGCGGGACGAGAGGCCGTTGCTGCGCGCCCGCGGGCGGGGGGCCGACGCGCGTCTCCTTCGCGCCCGCTCCGGCTGTGGCGGCCGCCGCGGGAGGCGGGACAGGCGTGCCGACGCGCGTCTCCTTCGAAGTGCTCGCCGCGGACGGCCGGTCGATGATCGTCGCGTCGAGGCCGGGGTTAGACGAAGACTGTAGGCCGGGCTGCGAAGGGACGGTCGCGCCCTGCGGCGGCGTCGTCGCGCCGGGGTTCGAGGGCGTGCCCGCGCCGGGCTGCTGCTGGTGGAACTGCTGCATCGGCGTCGTCGCGAACGGCGACGGCGGGTAGCTCGAAGGCGGAGGCGTCGTCGGGCGCGTGCCGAAGGCGTTGGGGTCGCCGACGGCGAGCGGCTCGATGCGGCCCGAGGCGGCGAAGCCCGCGTTCAGAAGGAACGTGCGGAACTCGGCCGCGCTCTGGAAGCGTTGCACGGGGTCTTTGTGGATGGCCTTCCAGATGGCTTGCTCGACGACCTCGGGGATGGCCGGGTTGAGCTGGCGCGGAGGCATCGGGTACTGCTCGATCTGCGCCTTCATCAGCTCGAACTCGTTCTGGATGTCGAACGGGCAGCGCGCGGTCAGCATCTCGTAGAGGAGCATCCCGAGCGAGTAGATATCGGAGCGCGCGTCCGTTTCGAAGCCGCGCACCTGCTCGGGCGACATGTACTCGATGGTGCCGATGATGTTCCCCTGGCGGGTCATGCGCGCCGTGCCGAGGATGCGCGCGATGCCGAAGTCGAGGACTTTCAGCGTGCCCTTCTCGGTGAGCATCATGTTCGCGGGCTTGATGTCGCGGTGGATGATGCCCTCGGAGTGCGCCTCCTGGATGCCGTCGAGCATCTGGCAGAAGATGGGGATGGCGCTCTCGACGGGGATGGCGCCGCGCTGCTGGATGACGTGGTCGAGCGTGACGCCGCGGACGAACTCCAAGACCATGACGAAGCTGTCGCCCTGCCGCATGAAGTTGTAGAGCGTGGCGATGTTCGAGTGTTGGAGCTTGGCGAGCGTGACGGCCTCACTGCGGAAGCGCTCGACGACCTGCTGCTGGCTCGCCAGCTCGGGCCGCAGGAACTTGATGGCGACCTCGCGCTCAAGCATCATGTCCACCCCGCGGTAGACCTCGCCCATGCCGCCCTCGCCGAGCTTCTGCGTGACTTTATAGTTCCCGAAAACCTGTCCGATCATAATGCCTCCAGCTCGCGCGTCGCGCGCATGTTCCCGGCCTCGGCGGCCGCCGTCCCCTCGGGCATGATTGCGATGATGCCCACCGTGATGTTGTCGTGCCCACCGCGCTCCTTCGCCATCGCGATGAGGCGCTCGCCCGCGGCGTGCGTGTCCTCCGACTCCGAGAGGACGGACGCGATCTCGTCCTCCAACACGAGGTCGTGGAGCCCGTCCGAGCAGAGCAGGTAGCGGTCGCCCTCGCGCACGGCGAAGGGTTCGAGCGTCGAGACCTCGACCTCGGGCGTCGTGCCGAGCGCGCGCAGGATGACGTTCTTGTCCTCGTGCGTGCGCGCCTGCTCCTTGGTGATGATGCCGAGCTTCACCATCTCGTTGACGGCCGAGTGGTCTTCCGAGAGCTGGTAGAGCTGTTTGCCGCGCAGCATGTAGAGGCGGCTGTCGCCGACGTGCGCGGCGTAGGCGTGGCCGCCGCAGAGCGCGAGCGCCGTGCAGGTCGTGCCCATGCCGTGCTTCTCGGCGTCCTCGGCCGCGGCCCCGTGAATCTGGCGGTTGGCCTCCTCGACGGCGCGCTTGAGCGCCGCGCCCGGCTCGGCGCGCGTCTCGTAGTAGAGGCGGCTCACGATGTCGGCGGCCATCTGGCTCGCGACCTCGCCCGCGGAGTGTCCGCCCATGCCGTCGGCGACGACGACGAGCGTGCCCTTCGACGCGAGCAGCGCCGGGTCGGCCGGCCGCACCATGCGCCCCGAGTCCTCGTTGATCTCGCGCACGCAGCCCTTGTCGGTCTGGACGCTGGCGTCCATCTCGAAGGCCGAAGGCGGCGGCACCTCAAGCTGGCTCGTCTCTTTGGCCGCCGCGTCGGACGCCTTCTTTTTACCGAACATGAAAAGTCCCCTTGTGTGAAAAATGTCGGCGGCTCACTTCTTCTTCGTCATCGGGAAGATCAGACTCTTCTTCTCGCTGATGGTGAAGTTGACCGGCTCGTCGTGGTAGCCCTCGCGCCGCAGCGTGAGCGCGACCTGCGTGCCGAGCCTGCCGCTGACGAGATAGGGCGTGGTGCCGACCCTCTCGGCGCCCTGGTAGACATCGGCCTTGCCGTCGTCCACCCTGATTTCGACGGCGCGCTCCGCGTCGTCGCCGCGGTTCGCCGCGGGGCTCGGCTTCAAAGGGCTGGCGGCGGGGCCGGGCTTCGAGGTGAGCCCGCGCGCCGTGTTCGACGTGTTGGCCGAGACCGCGGCGCCGCCTCCGAGCGCGTCGTCGCCGGAAGACCTGAAGAAGACGAGCCCGCCGATGCCGCCGACGAAGACGCGCCCGACGACCGCGGCGCCGCC
>CAXTSK010000716.1:0-2681 GCA_964246655.1 uncultured Pyrinomonadaceae bacterium | reverse complement strand
GCTCGGGTGCAAGGACGTTGTAACCGTCGGAGGTCTGGCCCCACCCCAGCAACTCAGCATACACCTGGGGAGCGCCGCGGCGTTGGGCGTGCTCCCGGAGCTCCACTACGAGCACGGCCGCCCCGCCGGTCCCGACGAACCCGTCACGTTTCTTGTCAAAGGCGCAGGGGGATTTTGCCGGGTCTTTCTGCACGCTCAACGCGCGCGCCGCGGCGGCCATCGACGCGGGGCGCTTCGCCGACGCGGTCGAGCCCCTGCGACAGGCCCTCAAGTTCAAGCCGGACTTCGCGGACGCGCATTACAATCTGGGCGTCGCGCTCAGTTCTTTAGGGCGACAGGACGAGGCCGTCGATTCCTTCAAGCGCGCCGTCGCCATCGACCCGGACGACTCCGAGGCGCAGTTCGATTTAGGTGAAGCACTCTACGCGAAGGGCAAGTATGCGGAGGCGGCCGAGGCTTTCGCGCACGTCACGCGCGTCGCGCAGATGAACGCGGAGGCGTTCGAGAACCTGGGCGACTCGTACCGCGCGCTGAACCGCTTCGCGGAAGCGTCGGCTGCCTACCGCGACGCGGCGCGTCTGAAGACGGGCGACGTGGAGGTCTTGAAGAAGTTCGGCTACACCCTGGGCCGCAGCAGGCAATGGCCGGAGGCGGCCGACGCGCTGAAGAAGGCGCTGGCGCTCAAGCCCGACGACGCGGAGGCGTCCGTCAACCTCGCGTGGGTCTACAACAACTGGGGGCAGTCCCGCCTCGCCATCGACACCCTCAAGCCGGTCGTCGCCGCACACCCCGACATGCCGAGCGCGTTCTTCAACCTCGGCACGGCCTACGGCCGCCTCGCGCAGAAGGGCGCGAAGGATGACAAGGAGCGGAAGGCGCTCTTCGCGCAGGCCGTGGACACGCTCAACCAGGTCATCCGCCTCAAGCACGACTGGCCCGAGGCGCACAACAACCTCGGCGTTGCCCTGGGCAACCTCGGCCGTTTCAAGGAGGCCATCGCCGCGCACACGGAGGCCGTGAAACTCAGGCCCGACTGGCCCGAGGGGCTCTTTAACCTCGCCTTCGCGTACAGGAAGAGTGGGGATAAGAAGTTGGCGCTTGAGACCTATAAGCGTCTTCAAGCTATTAATCCGGGGATGGCGGAAAAGCTGTACCCGCTGGTGAAGTAAGTATGAACGCTGAACGCTGAACGCTGAGCTGAAGGCACGAGGCTTTCAGCTCAGCGTTCAGCGTTCAGCGTTGAGTTTAGTAGCTGTTGTCGGCGACGTTCATCTTCTGGAGGACGAAGACGACGCGCATGGTCTGCGGGCGCCGGTCGAGCGAGGCGGGGACGAAGGCCGGGTTCTTGCGCAGGGCGGTCTGGAGGTCTTCGACCATGCGCCGGTTGCGCGGCGCCTCGACCACCTCCGCGAGCGACGCGGAGCCGTTGGCGTAAACGTCGGCGACCACGATCATGTCGTCGTCGTCGGGGTTGCCGTCGCGCGGTGACTCGACCGTCAGCGCGGCCAGCGCGCCGCGCGGGTTGAGCGTCGGCGACTCGGGGCCGAATTTGTTGGCGCGCACGGCGGCCGCGAGGTCGGGCGCGAGCGGGCGGGTCACGTCGTAGCCGCCGCGGTTGTCGATCCAGGTCACACTGTAGGGCTGCCCGCTTTCGAGCGCCTGCGCCTCGGACAGGTTCCGAAGGATGTGGAGCTGTTGGCGCAAGCCGCCGAAGACCGCCACGAAGAGCACGACCGAGTAGACCGCGCCGACCGAGTAGGGCATGATGCGCGCGCCGATCCAGTGCTTAACTCGCTCGACCGGCGTCAGGCGCGGCGCGGCATTGCGCGCGGCGCGTTCGATGACGAGCGCGTCGCGGATGGAAGCGGCCAGATCAGGCGGCGCGGCGGGGCGCGTCATGAGCGAGAGGCCGCGCACGAGCGCGCGCGTCTCTTCGAGCTGATGACGGCAGACCGGGCACGCGCCGACGTGCTCGGCCAGCGCCGCGCCCGCCTCGTGCGAGAGCGCGCCGTCGAGGTACGGCGAGAAAGCCTTCTGAGATTCCGAACACGTCATCATAAATTCGGGGGCTAGGGACTAAGGGCCAGGGGCTAGTGAAAGAGCTGCTTTCAACGCATGAGCCCTGGGACGAGGGTTTGACAACTAGCCTCTAGTCCCCAGCCTCTAGCCTCTGGTTCCGGATGGCTGGCCGACCCCGGCTGCTCCCTTTCAGAAAGGAAGCAGTTGCGACGTGCTCGGCCCGCGCTCGTGCGCTTCGAGGACTTCGGGGGCGCGCCCGTCGGGCGGCGGTAGAAGAACGGGGTTGCTGGCCGCGTTTTCAAAACCGCCCGCCGGATTCCCTCCGAAGCCCCGCGAGAGCCTGCCTGCGGGACTCGCCTGCCTGCGCCGCTTCCTGACCCACCTTTGGCACCGGGGTTTTCGGTCGAAGCCGGGGCGGGGCAGCCATCCGGAAGAGGAGTTTTCAGTTTTCAGTTTTCAGTAAAACCGCAAGCTCTTACTGAAAACTGAAGACTGAAAACTCAAATTACAAAGAGCCTTCGAGCCTGCGTCGCAGCTCGGTGCGGCCCCGGTTGAGCCGCGACTTGACCGTGCCGACGTTGAGGTCGAGCGTTGCCGCGACCTCTTCGTAGCTGAGCCCCTCGATGTCGCGGAGCACGATGGCTTCGCGGTAGGGGCGCGAG
>CAXTSK010000715.1:0-2691 GCA_964246655.1 uncultured Pyrinomonadaceae bacterium | reverse complement strand
GCTCACCGGGCAAGGGTTCCTGCCGGGCGCGACCGCCAAACTCACGCGCGCCGGCCAGCCCGACATCGTCGGCACCGACGCGAGCGTCACCAACAACGGCACGACCCTCACCGCCACCTTCGACCTCAAGGGCAAGGCGCGCGGCCTCTGGTCGGTCGTCGTCAACAACCCCGGGGGGGCCACGGCGACGCTCCCCGACGCCTTCAACGTCGAAGAGTCGCGCGCCCCGAACGTCTGGATCGACATCATCGGCCGCTACTCGATGCGCAGCGGCCGCGAGCAGAAGTTCCACATCGTCTACGGCAACACAGGCGACCTCGACTCTCAACCGGCGCTGATTAACGTCAACGTTCCGGACGGCTTGAATGTCGCCGAGCTGCCGAAGCTGCCCGACGGCACCACCCCCACGGTGACGTACGACGAGACGGCGGCGACGACGCTGCAATTCGTCGTCCCCGGCGTTCGGGCGTCGTCCACGACCTACCTGCCATTCAGCCTGAAGGCGGACGCCGAGTCAGCTCACCAGAACGTCGAACTCAGCGTGTGGGCCATAAGCTCGCCCGACATCGTCTACGACGTACCGCCGAACGCCCCGCCCGTCACTTTCAACGTCGAGGTGGTGCAGGAGGCGAGTGATTACCGAAAGGTGGTGCTCCACGCCAGGCGCGGAACCGAGACGGCGGACATCACCTACGAGCTGTCAACGAAGGACGCCTCGGGGCCGAAAGAGTTCTCTTTCCGGAGAGTCGAGGTGGGGGGCGAAGTCCAATACATTTACGAGGTGACAGTCCCGGCCGGCAGCGCGGCGGGAGACGCGCGGCGGCAGAAGACGGCGGCCGCGCGACAGGAAGGGGGTTATCAAACCGTCACGCTGGTGAGCAGAATGCCTGACGTATCTATCGACGCCGGCTGGCACCAGTGGACTCTTCAGAGTGCCTTGATTGATGTCTCGAATCAAAAGCTGCTCGACTGTACCTTCGGAACCAATCCGTTCCGGTTCGACCCGAAGTTGAGAAAGGAGTACGAGACCCTTCAGAAATTCGCCAAGGGCAACACCAGGGTGGAATTCGGGGTGGAGTTCAGTGAGCTTACCAAGCTCCCTAAGCTCAGCACATCAACCTTAAAGGTGGTCTACAGTGAGCTCAACTTCCAGCGCCGCTTCAAAGAGCTGTACATCAAATCCGCGCAGGACGATGCGAGGGAAGCGCGGCGCAATACGTCTGTCAACGCGCTCATCCGTAAAAAGCTTGAGGGGTGTGTGAATCAAGACTGCGCGAAGCTCCTCAACCCGGAAGCACGGCAGGGGAAAGAAGACTTGCGGCGGGCGGCGGGCGGCGCGTCTGCATCCAACTCCGCCGTCTGTAGCCCCGACGAACACCTCGACCTGACCGTCGTCTTCGCGCAAGACCCGAACGACAAGGTCGGGCCGCAGGGCGCGGAGGCGGCGCACTTCATCAACGGGGCGGTGCCTTCGTCATACGCCGTCTTCTTCGAGAACAAGCCGGAGGCGACTGCGCCCGCGCAGGACGTGGTCGTGACGGATCAGCTTGACCTGACGAAGTTCGACCTCTCGACCTTCCAGCTCGGGCCGGTCAGCTTCGGCAAGAACACGTTCGTCGCGCCGCCGCCCGGCTTGAGCCAATGGACGACGGACGTTGATTTGCGCCCCGCGAACAACCTCGTCGTCCGCGTCAACGCGGGACTGAATCCGCAGACGGGCGTCGTGCGTTGGGCTTTCACCTCGCTCGACCCTTCGACCATGCGGCCGACCGAAGACCCGCTCGCGGGCTTCCTGCCGCCCAACAAGACGGCGCCCGAGGGCGAGGGCAACGTCCTCTTCAGCGTCTCGCCGAAGGCGGGGCTTCAGACCGGCGATGAGGTGCACAACGGCGCGCGCATCGTCTTCGACGTGAACGCGTCCATCGACACGCCCGTCTGGCTCAACACCGTGGACAACTCGGCCCCAGCGAGTGCCGTCAAGCAGCTCGCCACGACGCAGCCCTACGTCGTCTTCTACGTCAACTGGGCGGGCACGGACGCGGGCTCCGGCGTGCGCGACTACACGGTCTTCTTCTCCGAGGACGGCGGCCCCTACACCGCCTGGCTCTCGGAGACGACGGAGACTTCAGGCATCTTCGCCGGCAAGCCCGGCAAGACTTACACCTTCTACAGCGCGGCGCGCGACCGCGCGGGCAACGTCGAGGCCGCCAAGACTTCGCCCGAGGCCACGACCGTGACGCCGAACGCCGTCGTCAACCCGATTGACGACGCGCGCTTCTTCGTCCTACAGCACTACCGCGACTTCCTCGGGCGCGACCCTGACCCGACGGGCTTCGACTTCTGGACGAACGAACTCGCCGCGTGCGGCGGCGACGCGGGCTGCATTGACGTGAAGCGCACCAACGTCAGCCAGGCGTTCTTCCTCTCGATAGAGTTCCAGCAGACCGGCTACTTCGCCTACCGCTTCCACCGCGCGACGTTCGCCGAGAGCGCAGAGCGCCCGCGCGGGCTGCCGCGCAGGGACGAGCTGCTGGCCGACGCGCACGCGCTCGGCGAAGGGGTCGTCGTCGGCGCCGCGGGGTGGGAGCTGAAGCTTGAGCAGAACAAGCAGGCGTTCGCGCGGGCGTGGGTCGAGCGGCCCGAGGTGTTCGCCGTGCTGCCAGCGGACATGACGGCCGCGCAGTTCGTAGA
>CAXTSK010000714.1:0-2693 GCA_964246655.1 uncultured Pyrinomonadaceae bacterium | reverse complement strand
AGCCGGGGCCACGCCGGGCGCCAGCCCGAGTCCGACGCCCGGCGCCGCGCCGCGTCCCTCCGGCCCCATCGAATACGTGGACGTGACCGCCGAGGCGGGCATCCGCTTCAAACACAACAACGGCGCCGCCGGCAAGAAGTACCTGCCGGAGACTCTGGGCGCGGGCGCGGCCTTCCTCGACTACGACAACGACGGCTGGCTCGACATCCTGCTCGTCAACTCGACGAGCTGGCCCGAGAACAAAGGCCCCGCGACCTCTTCGGCGCTCTACCACAACAACGGCGACGGCACGTTCCGCGACGTGACGCGCGAGGCGGGCCTCGTCGCGAACGTCTACGGCATCGGCTGCGCGGTCGGCGACTACGACAACGACGGCAACGTTGACATCTACATCACCGCGGTCGGCCCCGACCATCTGTACCGCAACCTCGGGGGCGGCAAGTTCCAGGACGTGACGCAGCGCGCGGGCGTCGGCGACCCCGGCTTCGGCACGAGCCCGGCGTGGTTCGACTACGACCGCGACGGCAAGCTCGACCTCTTCATCGCCAATTACGTCGAGTGGTCGCCGGAGTCAGACGTGAACTGCACGCTCGACGGGACGAACAAGTCCTACTGCACGCCGCAGAAGTACAAGGGGCAGAGCCCGACGCTCTACCACAATCGCGGCAACGGCACCTTCGAGAACGTCACAGACCGCGCGGGCCTGAATGACCCGACGAGCAAGGCGCTCGGCGTCGCGCTGCTCGACTACGACGAC
This sequence comes from uncultured Pyrinomonadaceae bacterium, assembly GCA_964246655.1. Classification (GTDB taxonomy): domain Bacteria; phylum Acidobacteriota; class Blastocatellia; order Pyrinomonadales; family Pyrinomonadaceae; genus QHXN01. Next base: position 1,936 of record CAXTSK010000714.1, on the reverse strand, counting down.
GACGGCTTCCTCGACCTCTTCGTCGCCAACGACACCGAGCCGAACAAGCTCTACAAGAACAACGGCAACGGCACCTTCACCGAAGAGGCTTTGACGGCGGGCGTGGCCGGCGGCGCGCGCGGGCATGGGCGTGGACGCGGCCGACTATGACGGCTCGGGCCGGCAAAGTTTGGTCATCGGCAACTTCACTTCGGAGAGCATGGCGCTCTACCACAACGACGGCGGCGGCCTCTTCACCGACGAGGCGCGCGCCTCCGGCATCGGCAAGATGTCGGAGCAGTCTTTGACCTTCGCCACCTTCTTCTTCGACTACGACCTCGACGGCCTGCTCGACATCTTCGCCGTCAACGGTCACGTCTCCGACGACATCCAGAAGGTGCAGCCGCGCGTGCGCTACGCGCAGCCGCCGCACCTCTTCCGCAACCTCGGCCGGAAGAAGTTTGAAGAGGTGACTTCGCGAGTCGGGCGCGCGCTCGGCCGCGCCGTCGTCGGGCGCGGCGCGGCCTACGGCGACTACGACAACGACGGCGACCTCGATTTGCTCGTCACCGCCAACGGCGGCCCTGCGCGGCTTTATCGGAATGACAACGCGAACCAGAACGACGTGTTGAAGGTGAAGCTCGTCGGCACGCGCTCGAACCGCGACGCCGTCGGCGCGCGCGTGACGGTTTCAGGCCCGAACAATTTCAAGACGCGCAACACGGTGCGCACCGGTTCGAGCTACGCCTCGCAGAGCGAGCTGACGCTCACCTTCGGCTTAGGCAAGCCCGACGGCACCGAACGCATCTACACGCTCGAAATCGTCTGGCCGTCCGGCGAGAAGGCCGCGGTGCAGCAGGTCAAGGCCAACCAGTTCATCGTCGTCCAGGAAGGGCAAGGCGTCCTGAAGGCGGAGCCGATCATCTTCGCGCGCCTCGCGCCGACGCCGACGCCGACGCCCGCGCCGCAGGGTCAGTGACAAACAGGGAAGTCATATGAAGTCGTTCCGCTATCTCTTGCTCGTCGCCGCCGTCGCCACGGCCGTCGCCTTCTTCGCTTCGTCGCGCCGGCAGGAGGCGGCCGTGCAGACGCCCGCGGCGAGGAGCCCGCGTGAAGAGGCGTACCGCGCCAACAACCTCGGCGTGGCGTTGCTCGAACAGTTCAAGCACAAGGAGGGAGCCGAGCAGTTTCGCCGCGCGCTTCAACTCGACCCAAAGCTCGCGCTCGCGCGCACGAACCTCGCCATCGCGCTCTACAACGTGCCGGACCTCGCCGCGTCGCAGAAAGAGGCCGAAGCCGCTGCCGCCGCTTCGCCCAGCGCGCCGCAGCCCCAATACATCCTCGGCCTCATCGCGCGCCAGCAGAACCGGACGGATGACGCCGCCGCGGCCTTCCAGCGCGTGCTGAAGCTCGACCCGCGCGACGTGGGCGCGAACGTGCAGATGGGCCAGCTCTATGTGCAGCAGCGCAAGTTCCCCGAGGCCGTCGCGGCGTTGCGCCTCGCGCTTGAAGAGGAGCCCTACAACGGGACGGCGCTCTACAACCTTGCCACCTCGCTCATCCGCGGGGGGCAGCGCGAGGAGGGCACACGCCTGATGCAGCAGTTCCAGGCGTTGCGGGCGAGCGGGGCGGCGACGACCGTCGGCACGAACTACCTCGAACAGGGGCGCTACGCCGAGGCCATCGCTTCGACCGGCGCGGAAGCAGACCTCGTGGACAAGCGCACGCCCGAAGTCTCCTTCGCGGTGGCGACCTCGGCAGTCTTCACGGAGACGGGCGAAGCCACGGGCGCGGCCGAGATCGCGGGCGGCGGACTCACGCTCTTCGACTTCGACGGGGACGGAGACTTAGACCTCTTCACCGCCGCAGGGCTCGGTCATAGGCTCTGGCGCAACGACGGCGGCAAGTTCGCAGACGTGACCGCGCAGTCGGGGTTCGCGGGCGGGGGCATCAAAGG
>CAXTSK010000713.1:0-2697 GCA_964246655.1 uncultured Pyrinomonadaceae bacterium | reverse complement strand
GTCCTCGATAGTCGGGCGCGAGCCGTCGCCGGGTGTCAGTTCGAAGTTGTACTCCGTCTGCTGCGTGAAGCGCAGCTTGGACTCGAATCTCGGCGACGCGCCGGGCGCGCTGACGACGACCGTGTAGGTGCCGACGAAGGGGAGTCCGGCGTGGATGTACTTGCCCTTCTTATCGGTCTTGGTGTGGAACTCGGCCTTGATGTCCGTACGGTAGATGTCGATCTGCGCGCCGGCGGCAGGGGCGACAGTGCCGTCGGCCTGCTTCATCGTCACCGTGCCGTTGACCTGCGTCGTCTGCGCCGAGGCGGCGACGGCCGACGCGGCCACGAGGAGCGCTGCGAAGAGCGTGCGAAGTAAAGGGTTGGAACGCATGGTCGGTGGTCTCCTGCTGCTGATGATTGCTGACGCTTCCGAGGGGGAACCGTAGGCCGCGCTTAGGATGCGAGCGCGCCCCGGTCGGTTGTCAGTTGCTACCCGGTGTTCAATTTCTGAGCGCCATTTTAGCAGCAAAACCGGGCGTTTTGCGAGCCTCTAGGCGTAAGGAATCGGGTCTGCGACGCCGGCCTCTTGGAAGGCCCGCAGGCGCAGCGCGCACGAGTCGCAAGTCCCGCACGCGAGCGCTTCCGCGCGGTAGCACGACCACGTAAGTTTGAGCGGCGCGTCAAGCTCAAGGCCGCGGCGGATGATCTCCGCCTTGCGCATGTGGATGACGGGCGTCCTTATCTTGACGCGCGTCTCGGGCCGCGTGCCCACGTCGATGGCGCGCTGGAAGGCTTCGTAGAACTCCGGTCGGCAGTCAGGGTAGCCGGAGGAGTCTTCGGCGACGGCGCCGATGTAGACGCTTGACGCCTTGATGACCTCGGCCCAACTGGCCGCGGCCGCGAGCAGGTGCGCGTTGCGGAACGGGACGTAACTCGTCGGAATCTCTTGCGACGAGAGGTCTGCTTCCGAGACGGGAATCGAAGCGTCCGTGAGCGACGAGCCGCCGATGCGCGCGAGGTGTTCGAGCGAGACGACGAGGCGTTGCGAGACTTGATAGAAGTCGGCCAACTCCTCGAAGGCGCGACGCTCGCGCGCCTGTGTGCGCTGGCCGTAGGAGACGTGGAGGAAGGCGAGGTCTTCGTTCTCCTCGCGCGCGACGGCGGCCGTCACGCACGAGTCCATCCCGCCCGAGACGAGGCAGACGGCGAGCGTCCCGACCGCAACACTTTCATCGACGGCCGTCTCTTCCGGCTCCTCTTCGTAGACGAAATCCCTTTCGCTCGGCGAGCCGCCCATCAAACCCCGTGCACCTCCGGCCCCCAGATGTATTTGTGTAGCTGCAACTGCATCCTGACGTTCTTCATCCCGCTCCGCGAGACGAGGTCGGCCAACTCCTTCAAGTTCGTCTCGCCCCAGACGGGCGAAATCAGAATCGCCAGGGCGCGCTTCTCAAGCTCGTACTCCTCGACGACGCGGCGCGCGAACTCCCAGTCGGCGCGGTCTTGCACGACGAACTTGACCTCGTCGCGGTCGGCGCGCAGCCGCCCGAGGTTCGACCAGTGGTTGCGTCCCGCCTCGGCCGACGCGGGGCACTTCACGTCGAGGATGATCTTCGCGCGCTCGTCCACAGCCTCGGTCGAGACGAACCCGCCGGTCTCTATAAGAACCTCGAAGCCCTCGTCACAAAGTTGACGGATGAGCACTAACGCTTCCTTCTGGGCGAGCGGTTCGCCGCCCGTCACTTCGACGAGTTGGCAACCGTAGGCGCGCACCTGCCGCATCACATCATCGACTGAGACGTGCTCGCCGCCCGTGAACGTGTACTCGCTGTCGCACCAGACGCAGCGCATCGGGCAGCCCGTCAGGCGCACGAACGCGCACGGCCGACCGGCGTGCGTCGATTCTCCCTGAACGGAGCGGAAGATTTCAGTGACGCGGAGCACAACGAAAAGGTTTTACTACTGACTGCTGACTACTGTCTACTGACTACCCGATTCGTGGTAGCATAGGCGCACCGGCCGGCGTGGCATCTTGGCTTCTGGACTCGCGGATGCCGACAGACCTCGAACAACTTGTGCGTGAAGGTGCGGAGCGACTGCTCGGGCGCGCAGGGAGCGTGCGCTCGCTCGACGCCTCGGCGGTCGCGCCGCGCGTGCGTGCGACGGTCGAGAAGTACCTTCTGCGCCACAGCCCGCAGGCCGGCGCCGCGGAGGTCGGAAAATTCATCGACGCGCTGCACGCAGAAGAATTGCTGCTCGTCGTCGCGTGCGAGCGGGGGGACTCGGCCGCGTGGGACGACCTCGTCGCGCAGTACAGGCCGACGGTGCTCTCGGCCGCGCGCTCGGCCAGCCCGGGCGAGGCGGAAGCTGAAGAACTCGCCGGTTCCGTCTGGGCGGAGCTTTACGGCTTGCGCGAGCGCGCCGACGGGAAGCCCGCGGGCAAGCTCGCTTACTATTCGGGCTGCGGGAGTCTGGGCGGCTGGCTGCGCGCGGTCGTGGGGCAGTTGGCGGTCGATAGACACCGACGCACGTCGCGCCTCGTGCAGACCGAGGAGCCTTCGGAGTTCGACCGCGCGGCCGCCGAGTCACACGAGCAGGACGGGTGGCGGCCGCCCGCGCCGCTCGACCCCGAGAGCGCGCTCGCCGAGTCGGACGCGGCACGCGCAGTCGAGGAGGCGCTCGCGCGCGCGCTGCAAGGGCTCGACGCGGAAGACCG
>CAXTSK010000712.1:0-2697 GCA_964246655.1 uncultured Pyrinomonadaceae bacterium | reverse complement strand
GGCTGCCTCGTCGTGGGCGGCCCCTACTCGCGCACGGCCGCGCGCGCCGACGGCGAGCGCATGCGCTCCTACTACGTCCGCCACGGCTACGTCGAGGCCGACGTGCAGGTCTCTCAGGACGAGTTGCCGCCCGCGCCCAACGGCGACGCGCAGGTGCGGCTCGGCTATCAAATTAACGAGTCGGACAAGTTCTACATCAACCACATCTATGTCAACGGCCTCGTGCGGACGAAGAAGGAGGCGGTGCTTGAAGCCATCCCCTTACGCGAGAACACGGTGCTGCGCGGCGACGAGCTGGCCGAGAGCGAGCGCGCGCTCCTCAACACGGCCGAGGCGTTCCAGCAGGTGCTCATCCGCACGGAGCCCGCGGCCGACGGCCCCGGCGGCTTCAAGCGCCGCGACGTGATCATCGACGTGCAGGAGCGTAAGAGCATCACGACCGAGTACATCGTCGGCTTCTCGACCGACACGGGCGCGCTCGGCGGCTTCGAGCTGCGCAACTCGAACCTCTTCGGGAAGCTGAGGCAGGGCGCCATCCGCACGCGGTTCAGCAAGCAGCAGCAGCTCGCGCGCTTCGAGTACTTCGACCCGCGCTTCCGCCGCTACGGCGAGCGGAGCTTCGCGCCGCTCACGCTCTCCTTGCAGTACCAGCGCGACACGTCGGTCACGCGCTTCTTCCGCTCGGCCATCGACCAGGGCACCAACGGCATCGTCCAGCGCTTCGACGAAGACGGGAACCTCATCGACGAGTTCGGACAACAGGTCAGCGGCCCCTCCATCAACCGCTTCACGTTCAACGCCGAGACGAGCCGCGACCTCGAATACGAGCTGACGCCCGCGGGCGCGCAGCGCAAGCGCACGACGCTCTTCCTGCGCTACAACTACGAGGACGTGCGCCTCTTCAACATCGAGAGCCTCCTGATGGCGCCGGCGCTGCGGCCCGACCAGAGCGTGCGCCTGTCGCGCTTCGGCGCCAGCCTCGCGCGCGACACGCGCGACCGCCAGTTCGACCCGACGCGCGGCGACTTCCTGACCGTGGACTACGCGCTCGCAGCGAAGGCGCTCGGCGGCAACATTTCGTTCGGCAAGCTGAACCTCGCATACCGCCGCTACAAGGCTTTGGGTCGCCTGCGCGACACGGTGTTGGCGGCGAGCGTCCAACTCGGCATTGCCAGCATCTTCAACCCCTCGGACCGCAACGCCAACGGCCGTATCGACGACCCCGACCGGCGGCTCCCCATCAGCGAGCGCTTCTTCTCGGGCGGCGCGACGAGCTTGAGGGGCTTCAGCTTCGAGGAAGCGGGGCCGCGCGTCGTCGCGCCCTTCTGCACGTTCGGGCCGCAGCCCGGCCCCGTGCCGAACACCAACCCGCCGCCCGAATTCCTCCCGCCGTGCGGGACGTTCCACGACCAGAAGGGCGATGAAGTCACGGTCAACCCCTTCACCGTGCCCATCGGCGGGAACGCGATGGCCGTAGTCAACCTTGAGGCGCGCGTCGCGCTCACGCGCAACATCCAGGCCGTGCCCTTCTACGACGGCGGCAACGTCTTCGACCGCGCGAGCGACCTCTTCCACCCGGGGCGTTGCGAGGCGGGTCGCGACCCGAACTCGTGCCAGAAGTGGACGCACACCGTGGGCCTCGGACTGCGGCTCAAGACGCCGCTCGGCTCCATCGGCGCGGACTGGGCTTACCTGCTCAACCCGCCCGAGTTCATCATCCCGCAGTCCGGCGGCGGCACGGCCATCCACCGCCTGAAGAACAACCAGATACATTTCAGGTTCGGTCAAACGTTCTAAGGCTTCGGCCGTGTTGAGGGTTATGAAAGAAGCATTCACCACAGAGACACAGAGACACAGCTTGAAGAGGACTAAAGGTGAAGTTGTGTCTCTGTGTCTCTGTGGTTCAATCTTCCTTATCTTAACGTTCGCGACAGCCGCGCGCGCGCAGACTCCGGCGGCCGGGGGCGGCGAGGTCGTTGACCGGATGGTCGCCATCGTCAACGACGGCGAGCTGATAACTTACTCGGACCTGCTCTGGCAGCTCGCGCTCCAGCCGAACGTGCCCATCGACAACCCGCGCCGCGAAGACCTGAAGCGCGCGCTCGAACTCCTCGTCGATCAGCGGCTCGTCTCGCAGGAGGCCGACAAGCTGCCTCACGTCCACGCGACCGAGGAGGAGATGACGAAGGCCGAGACCGAACTCATCAAGCGCTTCCCCTCGCTCGCCGAGTTCCAGCGCCGCCTGGAGCGCGTCGGCCTGACGCCCGCGCAGCTGCGCGAGATCATCCACGAGCGCATCGACATGGAGAAGTACCTCGACTTCCGCTTCCGCTCCTTCACGGTCGTCACCCCGCAGGAGGTCGAGGCTTACTACAAGGACGCCTACGTCCCGCGCCACCGCCGCACGCGGCCGGGCGTCGTCGTCCCCGAGCTGAAGGCCGTCTACGACGAGATACAGTCCGAGCTGATCGAGAGCAAGATCGAGTCCGACACCGACGACTTCCTCGAAGAGGCGCGCGCCGCCGCGCACATCATCATCCTCGACGAGTCGCTCGGCGACGGCGTGCGGCCGGGTGATGGCAGAACTCCTCCTTCCGGCAACACGTCTGCACCGGCGCGCGGAGGCCGCTCTTCCACAATCCCCGGAGGCAAAACTGTAAACGGGCGGGGCGGCAACTCCTCCCCAACCCCCAACCC
>CAXTSK010000711.1:0-2703 GCA_964246655.1 uncultured Pyrinomonadaceae bacterium | reverse complement strand
GGATGAGCTTGTTGATGGTCTCGATCATGTGGACGGGGATGCGGATGGTGCGCGCTTGGTCGGCGATGGCGCGCGTTACCGCCTGCCGAATCCACCACGTCGCGTACGTCGAGAACTTGTAGCCGCGCCGCCACTCGAACTTATCGACCGCCTTCATCAGGCCGATGTTCCCCTCCTGAATCAGGTCGAGGAACTGCAACCCGCGGTTCGTGTACTTCTTCGCGATGGAGACCACGAGGCGCAGGTTCGCTTCGGTCAGCTCGCGCTTGGCCTCCTGCGTCTCGGCCTCGCCCGCGACGATGGACTGGTGCGTGCGCTTGATCTCTACGACCGAGATGCTGTGCTCCTCTTCGAGCTTCTTCAAACGGCGCTTGGCCGCGAGGAGCTGGCGCCTGTACTCCTTCTCGGCGTCGGGCTTGATGCGCTTGTTCTCAAGCTTGTCCGAAAGCTTCTTAATCTCGCGCTCGGCCGAACGCACCTCTTTGTGCGCGACGGCGATGGCGTCGATGAGACGCTGGCGCGCCGACTCCTTCAGGTTGAGGTTCTTAATCTCCTGCGAGATTTCGAGGCGCGTGCGCGCGACCTTGCGCTTGAGGCGCAGCAGCTTCTTCGACGGCTTGCCGCGCGTCAACTTCTGCTCGGCGGCGAGCTTCTCCCACTCCTTCAAGCCTTCGCGGAAGTGCTTGCGGATGTTCTCGACGCCTTCAAGTGTCCACTGCAAGTACTCGTCGGCCTTGTCCTCGGCCTCGGACACGTCGGCCTGGTCGGAGAAGTTGACGATGTCGCGGATGCTCAGGTCGCCCGACTGCAACTCGTCGCCGATGCGGATGAGTTCCTTGACGGCGATGGGCGAGCGCGAGATGGCCTTGTGGGTTTTGATCTGGCCGCGCTCGATGCGTTGCGAGATGGAGACCTCCTGCTCGCGCGTCAGCAGCGGCACGGTGCCCATCTGGCGCAGGTAGACGCGGACGGGGTCGGCCGACTTCTCGTCCTCGCCGGCCGAGAGGTCGAGGTCGTCAACCTCGTCGAGCGTCCCTTCCTCTTCCACGTCGGTGGCGAGCGAGGCGACTTCCGAAATCAGTTCCTCGTCCGACTCGACCGCGCCGATGGTCGCCGCTTCCAACTTCTGAAGCACGTCGTCGATGTCGCGGTCTGCGACCGGGTCGCCCGAGACGACCTCACCATAGCCTTCGTAGAACTTTTCGCCACCTGTCTCCAACAGATCCAACCCCTGCTTCTTCATCTTCTCGCTCAAATCGTCGCCCCCCGTTAGACGCCTTAGCCGCGGAAAGCGTCTCATACGTGGCTTCGGACATTAATGTTTCCAACCTTACGCCGTCGGCCGCCCCACCCCGCACCCAATTAAGTCATTGATGCGAGGGACATTAGATGTTTGACACTCTTTTCCGGTTGTACTCGCGCCTCTACCCCGGCGACGAGCATTTTAAAGGGAGGTTCAAACACGGACACGCCCCTGAGATGCAGCAGACAACGCGCCGGTTCGTTCACGCGGCGCCAAATCCGAAGCCCTAACCGAAGAAATAGCATAATTTACCGATATATTCCAGCCGTCGGCGCGGTTTGGCCGTTTTCGCCTGTAAACTAGACGCTTTCGCCGCCCGACGGTTCCCGAACCACCCGCCCGGAGGGTCAAAAGGCACTTTGAGCCCCGCCGTTTCACCTCGGAGGTGAAACGTTGCGTCTCGGAGAAGGGACTTTCCTCTTCTGAGGAGGAAAATTCCTTCTCCGAGCGGGAACGTTGAGTCTTTTTTGAGGAAAACTCCTTCTCCGAGAAGAAAAGTTCCATCTGTGAGAAGGAAATTTCCATCTGCGACAAGGAACATTCCTCCTCGGAGAAGAAACATTCCTTCCCGAAGAAGGAAATTTCCATCTTTCAGAAGGAACGTTCCTCCTTAAAGATAGAACGTTCCATCTTCAGGAAGGAACGTTCCTTCCTGGGGATAGAAATTTCCTTCCCAAAGATGGAAAGTCGAGCCTCCGAGGCTCAAATTTGCCCCTTTTCACAGGATGTGCCCCGGAGGTGCTGCAAAATTTGCCTGGCGAACGTCCGGGGATGAAATCTGCTCAAAAAATGGCATGAGTTTGTGATAAAAGAGGGTTGCTAGTCTTTTCCAGCGGAACAGGCGGGATTCCCGGGGCGAAAATGGTCACAACGGCTCTGCTAATCTTCTTCTGGGCGGTGGTGCCCGGCCTGATAACGGGCTGGATGCTCAGGGAGCGCGGGCGGAGCTTCCTTCCCGGGCTTCTCATCGGGGCGGTCTGCGGCCCTCTGGGCATCCTCGGGGTCTTGATCTTTATTTATGTCTCCGACCGCAGGCAGGCCCACGACCACGGACGCAGGCGCGCCGTGCGCGTCTTTTACGAAATCCCCGTCGTCGGGCGCCTGCACGTCTCGACCGTCTGGATGCTGGCGGGAGTCGCAACCTTCCTCTGCCTCTGGATGCTCGGCGGCATCACTTACGAAGCCTACCGCGCCGAGTTGAGCCCCGAGGACGCGCCCGAGCAGGCGCGGCAGACGGCGAACGAGTCCGTGCAGCCGAAGGCGCTCCTCCCGACGAACACGTCTTCCGAGAAGCAGCCCCCCGAGACACACCTCGCGGAGCAGCCGCAGAACAACCCTACGAATCAGTCGCGCTCGGCGCTGGTCGGCAACTTCTCCGCGCAGCCGGGTCAGCCCGCGGC
>CAXTSK010000710.1:0-2707 GCA_964246655.1 uncultured Pyrinomonadaceae bacterium | reverse complement strand
ACGTCCGCGCTGCTCTGGTTCCAGAGGCTCGGCGAGGGCGAACGCGCCGCGCGCACACTCCGGCTCGTCGCGCCGCGGGCGCTCGCGGCGGCCGTCTGCGAAAGACTTCCGCTGCTGCGCGAAGCCATGCGCGGGCGCGTCTCCGTCTACGAGTTAATAGAAGGAGAGCGCCGTCTCTCACCTCTTCACGTGCCGACTCTCGAAGAACTTCTCGACGCGCCGGCCCCGAGACTTTCACGCGTCTTCCCGCATTCTCCAGGTGAGTTGGCCGCGAGCATCATCGCGCTCGCGCCCGACGAGATCGACTTCGTGCGCGCACGACGCGGCGAGACGCTGCGCTTCAACGGCCTCCCCTTCGCGCGCGTGCGGCGCGTGGCCGGCAGGGAACAGCTCTGGTTCGGCGTCGGCCGCCGCCGCGCGCTGTTCGAAGAAGGGAGCGAGGCGGACTTTCTCAACCTCCTCGCCGCGCTCGGGGAGCACAGGCGTGCCGCCGCCGCCGAGCGAAGGCACACGCTTTACCGCGCCGCGCCCGAAGCGTGGCTCGAAGCGTTACTGCGCCGCGACGTGACGCGCCTCGACCCGGGGCTCCGCCTCGCGCCCATCCACGCGCAGTTCCGGCCCGCGCCCGCGAAGGGATCCGCCGCGCGCCCCGTAGACCTCCTCGCGCTGCGCCGCGACGGCCGCCTCGTCGTCGTCGAGCTGAAGGTCTCGGAGGACGCCTCGCTCGCGCTCCAGGGCGCGGACTACTGGCGGCGAATCTCCGCCCACCACAGGGGCGGTCACATCCAGCGCGCGCGCCTATTCGGCGATGCCGAGATTTCGGACGAACCGCCGCTCGTATACCTGGTCGCCCCGCTGTTCCGTTTCCACCGCGCGTTCGAAACGTTAGCGCGCTGCGTCACACGGAACATCGAGATGTATCGCTTCGACCTCAACGAAGACTGGCGCGCCGGCGTCCGCGTCGTGCGGCGTGCCCGGGTGGCTTGAGCGACCTCTTGCCGGCGCCAAATATTTTTGGCGCGGCGTGTCGGTTTACGCCGCCCGTTTTCGCGTGTATCTGCGGAAACGAACTCTGAGGAATCCGGCCGGATGGGAAGGTGAGCCGACCCGCGCGGCGCCCGGGAAACAGCTTTACGCGGCGGCGGTCTGCACATATACTCCCCGTCCCTTCGCTCGCCACGGGCGCGAGTCCCGAACTTTCACGTTACCTGACTCCCCGGAGTTCATGTTTGTTGAAAAGAAAGGACGCCATGAGATTACCCACCACACGTCTGAGCCGCGCACTCTTGCTCACACTCGTTCTGTCGTCCGTCGCGGCGCTGCTGGCCGCGCCCTTGATGTCGAACCGCCGCGTCGCGCCCGAGGTCGCCGACGCCCGGACACAAACGTCACGCGACCGCGCGCTCGAAACATACGGCCGCATCCCTCTGAGCTTCGAGGCCAACCGGGGGCAGACCGACACCTCGGTCAACTTCCTCGCGCGCGGCGCGGGCTACGCACTCTTCCTGAAGCCGGCCGAGGCTGTCTTTGCATTTCCGCAATCGAAGGTGCTGCGCATGAGGCTCGTGGGGGCGGACGCCGCGGCCGAGGCCGTGGGCGGGAACGAGCTGGCGGGTAAGTCGAACTACTTCGTCGGCGACGACCCCTCGAAGTGGCGCACCGGTGTCCCGGCCTACGCGCGCGTGAGCTACGGTGAAGTCTACCCGGGCGTGGACGTGGTCTACTACGGCAACCAGCGGCAGTTGGAGTACGACTTCCGCGTCGCACCCGTCGCAGACCCGCGCGCGATAAGCCTGCGCTTCGAGGGCGCGGACAAGATCGACGTGGACGCGAACGGCGACCTGCTGCTGAAACAGGGCGAGACGGTCGTCCGGCAGCCGAAGCCCTACGTCTACCAGGAGGTCGCGGGCGCGCGTCGCGAGGTCGAGGGCGGCTACGCGGTCGCGGCCGACGGCCGCATCGGCTTCGCCGTCGGCGAGTATGACGTGAGCCTGCCTCTCGTCATTGACCCGACCCTCGTCTACTCGACCTACCTTGGCGGCTCCGGCTCGGAGCAGGCGAACGGGGTCGGCGTCGATTCCGCGGGGAACGTCTACCTGGCCGGCTTCACTGCCTCGACCGACTTCCCCACGGCCAACGCCGTCCAGGCCGCGAACGGCGGCTTCGAGGACGCCTTCATCACGAAGATCAACGCGGCGGGCACCGCGCTCGTCTACTCGACCTACCTCGGCGGCAGCGCGCAAGAGCAGGCACGCGGCTTCACGGTCGATTCCGCGGGGAACGCCTACGTCACCGGCGTCACCGCCTCGACCAACTTCCCCACGGCCAACGCCGTCCAGGCCACCAAGGGGGCCACCAACGAAGACGCCTTCCTGACGAAGCTCAACGCGGCCGGTAACGCGCTCGTCTACTCGACCTACCTCGGCGGCGGGGACAGCTCGGAGTTCGGGCAGGCCGTCGCGGTTGACTCGGCGGGCAACGCCTACGTCACCGGCGTCACCTTCTCGACCGACTTCCCCACGGTCAACCCGATTCAGGCGGCGAACGGCGGCGGCTCGACCGATGCCTTCTTGACCAAGTTCAACGCCGCGGGCTCGGCTATCCTCTACTCGACCTACCTCGGCGGCGGCGGCAACGACACGGGCTTCGGCGTCGCCGCGGACTCGTCGGGCAACGCCTACGTCGTGGGCGAGACCGCCTCGACGAA
>CAXTSK010000709.1:1006-2720 GCA_964246655.1 uncultured Pyrinomonadaceae bacterium | reverse complement strand
GGGGCACAGAGTTCAAATTCTCTGTGCCCCTCCGCGCCTCTGTGGCGTGATGCCTTTCACGCCGAACTCATTCCCCGACGACTTAAGGCTGCTTGAAGCGGTCGCGGTACTCTATCGAGTTGATGAAGCCTTTCACCATCTCGGCGCGACGGTAGTCGCCGCCGAACTCTTCGAGCTTCCCGAGCCAGAAGTTGTAGCCGACGAAGTTCGGGTCGGGCTGTCCGTCGAAGCCCACATCGTCCGGGTTCCTTCTCAGGTAGCCGAAGTACTGCATCAGCACGAAGGCCCGGTTCGTCTCGCGCCGCTGGAGAGACTCCTTCTCGGCGAGCCTCTGGAGGACGACCGCGCGCGCCGCCGTGGCGCTCATGGAACTGAATGCCTGACGCGACGCCTCAAGGTCTTCGGCCGTGACGGGAATCCCGGCCGTCGTGTAGAGCGCGTTGGTGAAGGTGTCCTCGTTGAGCCCCGCGGGGTACTTCGCGAGGAAGCGCTCGGTGGAGACGAAGCTCTGGAAGTATGCGCTCTGGTTCGCGATGAGCCGCGCCTGCCAGCCGTCCTGGCCGACGACCAAGCCCTCGCCGAGTTGCCGCGTGTCGGCCAGAAACTCCGCGAAGGTCAGGGGCACCGGCTTGCCCGGCAGATCGCCGTAGGCCACGCTGTGCGCGCAGTAGGCGAGGAAGCCCGTGTGCTGGAACTCGATGGAGAGGAAGAAGGCGGCGCTCGTGTCGATGCGCTTCACCTCGCGGCAGCCGTCGTCCGTGCCGCAGCCGTCGATGCCCTGCGTCCAGAAGGCGAGACCCGACGCGTCGGGCTCGCGGTTGAAGAAGTCCGCGTAGTGCTGGCGGACGAAGAACTGCGTGTCGTAAATCGGGCTGACGAGCGTGGCGGTGAAGTTGAGCGTCTGGTTGCCCGCCGCCGTGTTGAAGCTGACCTCCGCCGGGTCGAAGACGTAGCCGTACTTCGAGGGGATCAGCTTGATGTTGACCTCGCCGCCGTAGGGGTACGTGATGCTGAAGTTGACGGTGCCGTTCGAGTTGGTCAGCGGCCCGCCGATGGCGTTATCCGGCCGCACGGAGACGCCCGCCAGCGCGTTGCCGGCCGCGTCCGTGACGCGCGCGAAGATGGTGACGTAAGGGAGCAGCCTGAGATCGACCGTCTGGTCGGCGTTCAGGGCGGCCACGTTAACGGCGAACCTGAGGAACTGCCCCGGCTTCGACGGCGAGAGCGTGTAGTTGCCGCCCGCGGGCAGCCCCGTGAAGGAGTAGTGGCCGGCGGCGTCGGTCGTCGTCGCGGCCGAGACGGCGCCGGTGAGCGTGACGGTCGCGTCGGCGATGCCGGTGCCGCGGCCGTCCGTGACGCGCCCCGAAATGGAGTAGCGCGGCGCCGAGTCGGAGACCGCGACGAAGTCCGCGATGCCCGCGCCGGAGAGGCAGCTCGTGCTGACGAAGCCGCCCGCCTGCGGCGTGAAGCTCAGGCCCGTTTTAGTCGGCGTCACCTTCACGCTGTTGCGGCAACCCAACTCGCCCGAGGTGTAGTTACCGGCGGCGTCGGTCTGTGCAACGCGCGTCTCGACGGTGCCCTGACGGTTCAGCTCAAACGTGATGACGACGCCCGCCACGGGCGCGCCGCCCGAATCCGTGATGTGTCCCGAGACGCTGTAGACGGGCGTCGGCGTGGGCGTCGGCGTCGCCTGCGCGAGCGCCGGGTTGGGCTG
>CAXTSK010000709.1:0-996 GCA_964246655.1 uncultured Pyrinomonadaceae bacterium | reverse complement strand
TGCCAGGCGGGCGCAGTCTCGGGGGCCGTGCCGAAGGTGGCGCGCACCTGCTCGCTGCCGTCCGAGTTCATCAGGTAGATGACGGAGGCTCCGGCGCGGTCGCTTGAGAAGGCGATTGATTTGCCGTCGGGCGACCAGGTCGGGTGGCGGTTGAAGTGGAAGTCGTTCGTCAGCCGCAACTGCCCGCTGCCGTCGGCGTTCATCACGAATATTTCCGCGGGGCCGGACTGCGAGTCGTTCTCGTAGGCGATGCGCGAGCCGTCGGGCGACCAGGCGGGCGCCAAATCGGTGCCGTCGCCGGTGCTGAGCTGCCGCGGCAGCGTGCCGTCGGCGTTCATCACGAAAATCTTGGTGTTGAAGAAGTCGGGGCCGCTGACGTAGGCGATGGACTTGCCGTCGGGCGACCAGGCGAGGTCGCGGTAGATGGAGGCGGTGTTGGTCAGGCGCCGCCGGTTGCTGCCGTCGGCGTTGACGAGGCAGATGTCGTAGTTCGAGACCGCGTCGCAGACGAACGCTATCTGCGAGCCGTCAGGCGACCAGGTGGGCGTCTGCGTGATGGCGAAGCCGGTGTTCTGCGTCAGCGCGTGCAGCCCCGCGCCGTCCGAGCCGACGACGTAGAGGTTGCTGCCGCGGTCGGCCGTGATGACGAACTGCGTGCCGTCGGGCGACCAGGCGATGGCCCCGACGCCCGAGAGGCGCCCTTGCGTCACGTTCGTCCGGGCGTTGGTGTCCAGGTCGTAGACGAAGAGGTCGAGGCTGCGGCCCGCGGGCGAGGGGAAGGCGATTCGGCCGCGCGCGGCCGACTGGGCGCTCGCGGTGCCGGCGTTAGCCAGGCAGAGCGCGGCGCAGAGCATTAGACAGATAGAGGCGAGGGTGCGCATGAAAGTCTTCCTGTGAAAGATGTTGAAAGTTGTTGCAGTAAAAATTCTCTAAGGCCGCCCCGACCCGCATTTCCGGCGCGTGGGGCCAGGTGTCTGCGGGAGCGCGGACTGGGGA
>CAXTSK010000708.1:0-2720 GCA_964246655.1 uncultured Pyrinomonadaceae bacterium | reverse complement strand
CAAACAAAGCATACAGGCTGCTAACGCTCACCCCCTAGTTTTTAGGATAGGCTCTAAGGCGGTGCGCTAAACTGCCTGTAAACATTCAGCCTTGACGTGCGAGCCGGTGGGTGGTGATGCCCTTGACCCTGGAAGAGAAACTGAAGAACCTGCCCACCGCCCCGGGCGTCTACCTGCACAAGGACGCCGGGGGCAAGATCATCTACGTCGGCAAGGCGAAGAACCTGCGCAACCGCGTCCGCTCCTACTTCCAGTCGGGGCGCGGGCACGACCGCAAGACGCGCGAGTTGGTCAAGCGCATCACGGATCTGGAGTTCATCGTCACCGACACCGAGGTCGAGGCGCTCGTCCTGGAATCGAACCTCATCAAGCAGCACAAGCCGCGCTACAATGTGCTCCTGAAGGACGACAAGCAGTACCCGCACCTCAAGCTCACCATCTCCGAGCCCTTCCCGCGCGTGATGATCACGCGGCGCATCCAGCGCGACGGCTCGCTCTACTTCGGGCCTTATCTTCCGGCCGCGCTCGCGCGCCGCACCATCGACCTCATCAACCGCACCTTCCAGCTCCGCACCTGCGACATCGACATCGACGGCAAGCTCCCGCGCCCCTGCCTCGAATACCACATCAAGCGCTGCCTCGGCCCCTGCGTCAAAGACCTGTGCAAGCCCGACGAGTACGCCGAGGCCGTGCGCGACGTGCGCATGTTCCTGGAAGGCAAAAACCGCGAACTGGCCGACGAGTACGGCGCGCGGATGGAGAAGGCGTCCGACGAGATGCGCTTCGAGATGGCGGCGAAGTACCGCGACCTGCGCAAGACCGTGCTCGCCGTCTCCGAGCAGCAGAAGATGGCGCGCACGCAGGACCTCGACGTGGACATCTTCGGCTTCCATCGCGAAGGGGCGCGGCTCGCCCTCCAGCTCTTCACCATGCGCGAGGGCAAGATCGTCGGCCGCCGCGAGTTCTTCTGGGAAGACTTGGTTGAAGACGAAACGTTCGACGCAGCCTCTTTCCTCTCCGACGTGCTGATGCAGTACTACTCGACCGACTACGTGCCGCGCGAGATACACGTCCCCGTCGATTTCGAAGACCGCGAGTTGTTGGAGAAGGCTCTGACCGAGCGCAAAGGCCGCCGCGTCCGCATCCTCGACCCGCAGCGCGGGCAGAAGCGCGAGATGATCGAACTCGTGGAGAAGAACGCGCGGATTGCTTTCGAGCAGCGCTTCCGCGTCTTGAAGCCCGACATGGAGCGCGTGCTCGAAGAGTTGCAGGAGGTACTTGAGCTGCCTCGTTTCCCCGCGCGCATCGAGTCGTTCGACGTGTCGAACATCTCGGGGGCGGAGAACGTCGCCGCGCTGGTCGTCTGCGAGAACGGGAAGATGAACCGGCAGGAGTATCGCAAGTTCAGGATCAAGACGGTCGAGGGCTCGAACGACCCCGCCTCGATGCGCGAGGCCGTCTTCCGAAGGTATAGACGGCAGTTAGACGAAAACAATCCCCTGCCCGACCTCGTCATGATCGACGGCGGCAAGGGCCAGCTCTCGGCCGCCGCGTCGGCGATGAGGGAACTTGATTTAGAAGCGATTCCGATGATCGGCGTCGTCAAGCCGCCGCGCCGCCACAACGAGGTCTCGCACCTCCTGCGTAAAGGCAGCGAGGACTCGCCCATCTACCTCGACTCGCACTCGCCCGTCCTGCGCCTCATCCAACTCATACGCGACGAGACGCACCGCACGGCCGTCACGTACCACCGCAAGCGCAGGGAGCTGCGCGACTTCACCTCGGAGCTGACGGCCATCCCCGGCGTCGGCGAGAAGCGCAAGAACCGACTGCTCCGCAACCTCGGCTCCATCCAGAAGGTCGCCGAGGCCACGGTCGAACAACTCTCGCCCTTCGTCGGCCGCAAGACCGCCGAAGACATCTTCGAGCACTTCCGACGCCAGCGTGCCCTCGCCGGCCAGGCGGACGATGCGGCGGAAACGGACGACACGTCGAACGGCGAGGCCGTCGTCGTCACCACGCCCGAAGGCGAGGTCGCGGGACTTCATCACCCCGACGACCCGACGGTGATGACCGACGAGACCATCGCCGACGAGCACATCGAGACGCGCCTCGTAGACCCCGACGGCGACGCCGAAGACCTCCAACCCATCCGCTCCGTAGACCACGCGGGCGAAGTCAGGCAGCGTCGCAAGTCCACCCGCCAGCGCGGCGAGCGCTCCACCAACCCGCACGCCGTCAAACGCGAAAAACCCGCCGACGACGAAAAGGATTAACCACGGAGACACAGAGACACAGCTAAAAACTTGAAGCTGTGTTCTTAAGCTGTGTCTCTGTGTCTCTGTGGTGAAATTCCCTTCCTGCGCTCACATGTGCGGGCGGAGCGAGCGTGCGACGAGGCCGATGCCGCCGGCGAGTAAGATAAGCATGACGAGCGTGTTGAAGAGGCTGGTCGGCTGGAAGTAGATGCCGAGGTTGGCGATGATGCCGACGAGGATGATGACGACGCCCGCGAAGGTGAGCAGCCAGCCGGCGATGGAGCGGCCGTTGAAGAAGAGCAGCCCCGTGCCGAAGAGGAGCGGCAGCAGGCTGAGGCCGAAGGCGTTGTAGCCCCACAGCGTCCAGTAGCCGCTCGTCACCGTCACGCGCTGCGTCAGAAGGTACGCCCCGGCCACACTCATCCCTAAGCCCAGCAGGAACTCGCCGACGCCCCCGCTCGT
>CAXTSK010000707.1:0-2728 GCA_964246655.1 uncultured Pyrinomonadaceae bacterium | reverse complement strand
GTCCTGACGGATAACGGCGTGGCGCTTGTCGGCGGGCACAGCGTGGACAACGCGCAGATCATGTTCGGCTACGCCGTGACCGGCGTCATCGACCCGGCGCGCGTCGTCACCAACCGCGGCGCGCGACCCGGCGACGCACTGCTCTTGACGAAGGCGATAGGGACGGGCGTCGTCTCGACCGGCATCAAGTTCGGCAAGGCGCCGGAGGAGGTGACGCGCGCGTCGCTCGAAACGATGCTGCTCTCGGGGCGCGAGGCGGCGCGGCTGATGACGGAGGCGGGCGCTTCGGCGGCAACCGACGTGACCGGCTTCGCGCTGCTCGGCCACGCGTGGGAGCTGGCGCGCGCGAGCGGCGTGACTTTAGAGATTGACGCCGCGAGCGTGCCCCTCATCCCCGGCGTGCTTGAGCTGGCTGCGGCCGGGCTGCTGACGAGCGGAGACAAGTCGAACCGCCGTTACGTCGGCGAGGACGTGACGCTCGGCGCAGGAGTGAGCAAAGAACTCAACTCTCTCCTCTTCGACCCACAGACGGCGGGCGGCCTGCTTATCTCCGTCGCCGCAGAGCGCGCCTCAGACCTCCTCGCCTCCCTGCGCGAGCGCTACCCCGACGCCTCGCTCATCGGCCTCGTCAAAGAGCGCGGCCCGCACCTCATCAGCGTGAGCTGAAACTACTTCCTGCTGTAGATGATCGTCGGCGCGACCGCGAAGCCCTTGCGGTTGAGCGGCGGGAGCCCGCCGAGCACGCTCTGCGCGAGGGCGAGTTGCGCGGTCGTGCGGGCCTCGGGGCGGCGGAACTTCTTCGCGGCGGCGGCGGCGCGCTCGAAGTCCTCGCGGGCGAGCAGCGCCAGAGTCTGCGCGCACTGGCTGATCATGTCGTTCCAGATGTAGCCGTTCAGCAACTTCAGCTCGCCCTCCTTGAAGGCGTCCTGGCCGAAGCCGTCGAGCACCTCGGCCGCGTCCAACAGCGCGTCGAGCCGACCGACCGCCGACTCGACCGCCTCGAACGAGGCGTCGGCGTCGAGCTGCATGTAGGCGTTGGCGACTTGCAGTCGGTAGGCGAACTGCTGCTGGCCGCGCGTCTGCGTCTCGACGAGCCCGCGCGCCTCTTCCAAAATCTGCCGCGCCGTCTCCGCGTCGCCCGCGGCCGCGGCACGCCCCGCGATCTGCAAGAGGGCCTGCGCGCGCTCCTCGGGCGTCCTCAGCCGCGCCGCCGTCTGCCGCGCCTCGGCGTAGCTGCCCTGCTGCACGGAGCGCCAGCGCCCGCGCCTCGCAATCTCCCTGAGCGCCTGCGCGCGCTGCTCCGGGCTCGCGATGTTCTCAAGAATCTGTCGCGCGCGCTCGGGGTCGTTGCCCTCGTTGAAGCCCTTCCACGCCGCGTTTATGTAGAGCTGGTCGCGCACCTCCGCGGGCGCCTTCCGCGCGGCCTCAAGCATCGCCTCGACCGTCCCGGTGTTCATGACCTCTTGGTAGGGCCCCAACTGCGGCGCGGAGGGGTTGAAGACGCGCTCCATCTCTTCGGCTTTGCGGCGCAGCGCCGCGGCGCGCGCGGGCGCAGACTTCTCAAGCTCGGGCAGGAGCGCCTGGAAGGCGTAGAAGAGGCCGTAGCTCCCGCCCTGGTTCGGCGCGCTCGACGCCATCGCCGTCAGCACCTTCTCGACCAGCTCGCGCCGCGTCTGCTCGTCGAGGAGCGGCGCGCCGCCGTTGTCGGGCACGAGCCTCCCGACCGAGACCATCGACGGCCCGTCTGCGACCGAGACCGCCGGCGGGCTCTCGGCCGGGCGCGTCAGCATGATGAGTTGCTGCGCGACGGAGCCCGCCTCGCCCTGGCTTCGAAGGTCTTCGGGGCGGAGCCTGCGGACGATGTCCGCGGCCAGCTTCGAGGCCGCGGCCGGCTCCTTCGCCATCAACCGCTGCACCACGCCGAGCAGCGACATGGTCACGCCCTTGCTCAAACTCTCCTCGGCTATTGCCAACGCCCTCTGCGGATCCTGCGCCGCGATGTTGGCGACGACGCTCATCTCAAGCGACTGCTCCTGCCAGGGCTGTGCGTAGCCCGCTGCCGCCATCGCCTCCGCGTACGTCGGCCGCGTCGCGCGCAGGAATTCGAGCGCGAGGTTCGCGTCGAACGGCGACGCGGTGTTGATCAGCTCGGTGCGGAGATTGACGACCGTCTGCGCGGCGGCGTAGAGCTGCGGGTCTTCCGGGTCGATGGCGGCGTTCATCTCTGCGACGCCGTCGGCCGCCGCCTTGAAGGCCGCGCGCGCCGCCTTCACGTCGCGGGGCCAGAGCAGCCGCGCGGCGATCGCCTGCGCGCGGACGCGGTTCTCCAAAAGCTTCAACGACTGCGCCTCGGCCAGCGCCTCCTCGACGAGCCCGAGCGCCTTGCGCTCAAGCTCGACGCGCGCGCTCTCGGCCGCGGCCGCGTCGGCCGTCGCCTGCGCCGTCGCCGCGGGCGCGTGTACGAGAAGGGCTAGGGCGAGTTAGAGGAGCGGCAATCCGGTCTTCATGACGAGCCTCCGCGCTTGGTCTTCGTTGCAAATGGCTTGAGGGGATTCTCGTTCAAGGACGCTCGGCAAGCGCACCCCCTGAACGTGTCGGGCGGCGCGGACTTGCTTTCACACTCCGATGCCGACGGGGCGCGCGAAGGATGCACGCCCCCGACTCCCACCTCGTTGTTAGCCCAAAGTAGTAATGTCACTTTTCTCCAAAGTTAAAATGTCACCTTTTC
>CAXTSK010000706.1:0-2732 GCA_964246655.1 uncultured Pyrinomonadaceae bacterium | reverse complement strand
GTCCACGGGTGTTGCTGCTTCATGGAGACCTCCTCGGGACGATCGGTGTTCCCAGCGGGTGTGCCGAAGTAGTATATTCACCACGGCTCGTCACGACAAATATTTTCAGGAAGAGAGCAAGCCTTGTCGGAGCGCATCTACCGCGACCCCGTCCACAACATCATCCGCCTGCGCACGGACAGCGAGGAGGGGCGCCTGATGGTGCGCCTTGTCGATTCATTCGAGGTGCAGCGCTTGCGCCGCATCAAGCAGCTCGGCCTCGCCCTCTTCACCTACCAGGGCGCCGAGCACTCGCGCTTCGCGCACTCACTCGGCGCGTTGCATTTGATGACGCGCGTGCTCGACCGGCTCTCCGAGCGCTACACGATACCCGTGGAGCAGCGCGCCGCCGCGCGCGCCGCCGCACTGCTCCACGACACGGGCCACGGCCCCTTCTCGCACGTGATGGAGAAGGTGCTGCACTTCCACCACGAGGAGTGGACGCGCCACGCGGTCTTAAGTGAAGAGACGGAGGTCGGCCAAATCCTACGCGACTTCTCGCCCGACTTGCCGCAGGCGGTCGCCGCCATCGTCGAGGGCACGTACCAGCCCGCCTTCCTCGCGCAGCTCGTCTCGTCGCAGCTCGACGTTGACCGCATGGATTACTTGTTGCGCGATTCTCTGATGACGGGCGCGAAGTACGGCAACTACGACCTCGAATGGATCATCAACGCCATCGAGGTTGACGAGCAGGCCGACCGCATCTACGTCTCGGCGCGCGGCCTCTACGCCGTCGAGGAGTATTTGCAGGCGCGCTACTACATGTTCCGGCAGGTCTACTTTCACCGCACGCTGCGTTCGGCCGAGGCGGTGCTGCGCTCGACCCTGCGGCGCGCGCTCGAACTCATCGCGGCGGGCGAGCGCGTCTGGTGCGCGCCCGGCACGGCCTTCGAGAAAGTCCTGAAGCGCGCCCCGCTCACGCTCGCCGATCACCTTGAGCTGGACGACGCGGAGGTCACCTTCCACATCAAGCAATGGCAGCGCGCCGAAGACCGAACCTTGCGTGACCTCAGCCACCGCTTCGTCGGCCGCCGCCTCTTCAAGGCCATCGACCTCGACATGCCCGAGGCCGAGCGCGCAGACTTCCTCGACTCCGCGCGCGCCCTCGTGGCGCATCAGGGCTTCGACCCGGCCTACTACTTCATCGAAGACCACGCGGGCGACGTGCCCTATTACTCCTACTACACGGCTGAGGGCGCTGAGCCGAAGTCGCTCATCTACTGCGAGGACGGCTACGCGCGTCCACGCGTGCGCGAGATCAGCGAGGTGAGCGACGCCGTCCGCGGCCTGCGCGGCTACAGCCTCCACCGCGTCTGCTTCCCGCCCGAAGTTAAGGACGAGGTCTACGGCCTCTACCACCGGCGCCCGAGCGCCGACGCCGTCGCGAACTGACCCGGTTGCCGTCACGACCGACTTTGCATTGCCGGAGGAGATTCATTCATGAGCCGCCGCGCACGCGTCCTGATTTGCCTTGTGGCCTTAACCCTTCTGGCGTCACACGCCGCCGCCCGGCAACAGCCCGAACAGTCGAAGCCCACACCAACGCCGACCCCGCGCCCGAGTCTGCGCGACCTCGTGATGAAGCCGGTCGTCTACAGCGTCCCGGGCATGGAGAAGGTCTCGGTCAAGACGAACCTCAAGTACACGAACGTTGACAACCCGAACCTCCTCATGGACGTTTACACGCCGCCGGACCTCGCGAAGGGCGAGCGCCGCCCGGCCGTCCTCTTCATCCACGGCAGCGCGGGCGCGGAGGCGAAGGCGAAGGACTGGGGCGTCTACATTTCGTGGGGCCGTCTCGCGGCGGCTTCGGGGATGGTCGGCGTCACCTTCACGCACAGGCTCGGCTACCCCAAGCCTTTCCTGAACGACGCGGCGAGCGACGTTGAGGCCGCCGTCAATTACGTCCGCGCCAACGCCGACTCGCTCGGGATAGACAGAGACCGCCTCTGCCTCGCGGCCTACTCGGGCGGCGGCCCGATGCTGAGCGCGGCGATGCGCGAGAGGCCGCCGTACGTCCGCTGCCTCGTCTCGTTCTACGCCTTCCTCGACGTGCGCCAGTCCGAGATGCACAGGCCGCACGAGACGCCGGAGACGTTGGAGCGCTTCTCACCCATCACGTATCTGAACGGCGACGTGGAAAGCCTCGCGCCGATCTTTGTCGCGCGCGCCGGGCTCGACCAGATACCGACGATGAACGACTCCATCGACCGCTTCGTCCAAGCGGCCGTCGCTAAGGACGCCGCCGTCACGCTCTTCAACCACCCGCGCGGCGTCCACGGCTTCGACAACCAGACGCCGGACGCGCGCTCGCGCGAGATCGTCCGCGCCGCGCTCGACTTCATGAAGACGCACCTCGGTCTGAACGAGATCAAGTGACGGAAGAGGACGCGCGCCGTGCCCGACATGCTCGTCAACCTTCTGCTCCTGCCGCCCGTGGACGAGGCTTTGGAAGAGATGCGCGCGGCGGGCGTCGTCGTGCGTCGGGCGCAGCCGTGGGAGTTGACGCAGGTGCGCGAGTTCGTCAGGGATAATTTCAAACAAGCCTGGGCCGACGAAATCTCCGGCGGGCTCGTCCGACAGCCCGTGACGGTCTTCGTCGCGCTGCGCGAGGGAAGGCTCGTCGGCTTCGCCGCGTACGAATGCACGCGCAAGAACTTCTTCGGGCCGACGGGCGTCGCCGAGTCGGAGCG
>CAXTSK010000705.1:0-2733 GCA_964246655.1 uncultured Pyrinomonadaceae bacterium | reverse complement strand
CTACTGGCAGGGCGGCGAGATCATGCTCCTCAAGCCCGAATGGTTGGAGCGCGCCTACGACCTCATCGGAAGCGCAGCGGCGAAGCGGGGCCGCCGTGTCGAGCACAGCATCCAGTCGAACATGATCGGCTACGCCCCGAAGTGGAACAAAGTCATCTTCGAGATGTTCGGCGCGAGCGTCGGCACCTCGATGGACTTCCCCAACCTGTACCGCAAGGCGAAAGGGCACACGCCCGAAGAATACACCGCGCTCTGGACGCGCAACGTGCGCGCGGCACGCGACTGCGGGATACAGGTCGGCGTCATCTCGATTCCCAACAAGGGAACGCTCGAAGCCGGAGCCGAACGGTTCTACTCATACTTCGTTGACGAGTTAGACATCACGGACTTTCAACTCAACACCTCCTTCTCCGGCGGCGAACAGAACGAGTCCAAGCGCGAAAGCATTCTCGACGTGGAGGGCTTAGCGAAGTTCTGCTCCGACCTCGTCCGTGTCTGGGACGAGCGCGGCCGCGAGGCGGGTGTGAGGCTCGGGCCGATAGACGAGTTGATGAAGCACTTCACGGACGGGGGCGCGTGCCTGCCCTGCATCTGGCAGCAGAACTGCGCTGACGAGTTCGTCAGCATCGACGCGCGCGGCCACGTGGCGCAGTGCGACTGCTGGGTGACGAGCTATCCCGAATACTGGTTCGGGAACATCTTCGGCCCCGAGAGCTTCACGGAGTTGTTAGAGAAGAGTCCCGCCCGGCAGAAGTTTCAGGCACGCCCCGAGGCGCTCGTCCGCGACGACACCTGTCTGGGGTGCGACTACCTCTCGCTCTGCCACGGCGGCTGCCCCGTGCGGACGTACGCCATCACCGGCGACTTCTTCGTCAAAGACCCTTACTGCGAAGTCTACAAGGCGCTCTTCTCTTCGGTGGAGCGGGCGGCGGCGCGTCTCTCCTCGGCGCGTTCACGACGCGCCCTGCCGGTGCTGCGCTCCGACCCGCGCCACTCTCCCGCGGCGCTCTGATGAAGGGCGAGTTTGACGGAACGAGCAGCAGCTTCGGCGAGCGGGCAGCGCCGGAACTAGAGGACAACATGATGAAAGTACATGTTACGTTGATGACAGCGGCGCTCTGCGTGCTTTGCGGCGCGGCATCAGCTTTAGGGCAGACCTCGGGGCAGGGCGGCGTGCTCATCCGCAACGTGCTCGTTGCCGACGGCGTGGACATGGTGAAGGCGGACGTGCTCGTGACCGGCGGCCGTCTCGTCCGCGTGGCCGACACCTCTCCCGCCCCTACCGGCGCAGTCGTCATCGACGGCGGTGGTAGTGCCATAACGCTCGACGCCGACGGCGGAATCAAGTTGACCCCGGCGAGCGGGTCGGCCCCGGATTCGCAACGTCCGACACTGCGAACGGCGAGCCTGACCACTACACACGCGCCGAGCATTACAACTGCGCCCGCCGCCGCGCAGGCGCAACCGTCCACCACACAGAGCGCCGCGCCGCAGGCGGGCAAGCCCGCCGAAGAGAACCTCGCCGCCGCCGTCGTTGACCCCACCGCTTCGTTGAAGACCATCGCGTTCCAGAACAAGTTCTCGCCGTCGCTCTGGGGCATCGACGACCAGCAGAATGAGGTCGATCTGCAACTCGGCATCCCCCACAGCGCCTTCGGCCAGCGCAACATCCTGCGCGTCACCATCCCCTACTCGACGAGTTCGCCCGCGGGCACGCGCGGCCTGAATGACGTGTCGGTCTTCAACATCCTCCTCTTCCCGAAGAAGTGGGGGACGCTGGCGGTCGGCGCGGTCGCCAGCCTCGGCACGAACAAGGGGCCGGGCATCGACACGTTCGCTCTCGGCCCGGCCGTCGGCCTCATCTTCAAGAAGAACAAGTGGACGTACGGCGTCTTCAGCCAGAACCTCTTCAGCCTCGACGACATCGCGACCACGCAGCTTCAACCCGTCCTCGGCTATACGGTCAACAAGAAGGTGAGCCTCTCGCTCGGAGACACGCAGTACACGGTTGACTGGGATAAGGGGCGGTTCGTCAACCTCCCTTTGGGCGTGCAGGTCAACTACATCACGCGCTTCGGGGAGCAGCCGGTCAGGCTCTTCGTCAACCCGCAGTACAACTTGAAGAACGAATTCGGCTCGCGCAAGTGGACGATCACGACCGGGCTCGCGCTGATCGTGAGGTAGCACCGAAGCGGGAGGATGAAGGCATGAACGAACTCGTCAACCTCAGTCCGTCGAAGCCGGTCGGCGTGGCCGTCGAGAGGGCGCGGCGTCCCGGCAAGCCGCCCGCGGAGAACATGGTCTGGATACCGGGCGGCTCCTTCCTCATGGGGTCGGACAATCATTATCCGGAGGAGGCGCCGGCACACCACGCGACCGTTGACGGGTTCTGGATGGACAAGTTCGCGGTGACGAACGCGCAGTTCAGCCGCTTCGTCGAACAGACCGACTACGTCACTTCGGCCGAGCGCGCGCCGAACCCTTCGGACTATCCGGGCGCGCAGCCCGAGATGCTCGTGCCGGCCTCGGTCGTCTTCCGCAAGCCGCCTTTCCGCGTTGACATGCGCAACCCCTACGAATGGTGGACGTACGTCCCCGGTGCGAGCTGGCGACATCCGCGCGGGCCGGAGAGTTCCTTGAAAGGGCTGGCGAAGCACCCGGTCGTGCACGTCGCTTATGAGGACGTGGAGGCTTACTGCCGGTGGGCCGGGAGGGAGTTGCCGACCGAGGCCG
>CAXTSK010000704.1:0-2758 GCA_964246655.1 uncultured Pyrinomonadaceae bacterium | reverse complement strand
AAACCGGCCCGCCCTGCCCTCTCTGCGACACGCCCATGCTCAAGCGCGGCCCCACCTCCGCCGGCAGCTACTTCTGGTCGTGCCCGCGCTGGCGCAGCGACGGCTCGGGCTGCAACGCCAAGCCCGTCTGGATCAACGAGCGCTGAGCTAAATCTCTTCGAGCGTAAGCGGGCGAGGCTGCTTGCCGTCGATGTCTTTGAAGCCGTATTCGAGCGCGAGCGCCGCCGCGACGAGCGCCTGACCCGATCTGTTCATGACGTTCGGGTCGGCCGCGAGTGCCGCGACCGCGCGGCCGACGAACTGCGGCGACTCGGAGTTGCTCAGGTCGAGGAAGGCCGCCGCCTCCAAGACCTTCTCCGTCCGCACCAGCCCCGGGTAGAGCGAGATGGCCGCGACGCCGTGCGCGCGCAACTCCGACGCCACGTCCGCGGTCATCTTGTCCGTCGCCGCCTTCGACACGCCGTAGGCGACGTTGCCCAAGTACTTCCGCGCCGCCCAGAAGGAGATGTTGACGATGAGCCCCGACCCCGCCGCGACCATCCGGCGCGCGGCGTGCCGGCTCGCGACGTAGGCCGCGCGCACGCCCGCCGCGAACATCGAATCCCAGCGCCAAACGGGCTGCTCCCAGAAGGGGCGCGGCCAAGTGAACTCGCCGCCCTCGACCATCCGCTCGTACCCGCCCCAGGCGTTGTTGACCAGCACGTCGAGTCGTCCCTCCTCGTCGGCCACGCGTTCGAAGACCGCCGCCGTCGCGCCGTCGTCGGTGTGATCGCAGCGCACGGGGACGATGCGGCCAGCTTGCGTTGATTCAGCAAAACAGTCTGCCGAGACCGTGCGGCCGGTCGCGTAGACTGTGGCCCCGGCCTCCGCCAGCCCCAGCGCCACGCCCTTCCCGACGCCCATGCGCGCGCCGGTCACGACCGCCACCTTACCGCTCAAGTCACTCATCGTCTCTTCCTCCGTTTCGGTTTTGAACGCCCGATGTCTCGGGACGAAACGTCGAGCCCTCTGGATTAACGAGCGCGCGGCTTAGGCGGTTGCACGACGGCCGTGCGGCGCGACGAAAATAAGTGTTGATTCGAAGAAGAGCAATCGGCTAATGTGGAAGACGTGGGCCGCGTTTCGCGGCCTCGCCCCGTTATTAAATCCGACCCTCACGCCGTTCAGTCAAACCCGCCAGTCGCCCGGAAGGATTCGCGAACCCAAGCCATGCTCGAACCAGGCACACTGCTCCAGAACCGATACCGCGTCACCCGACAGATCGGGCGCGGCGGGATGGGCGCCGTCTACGTCGCCACCGACGAGCGCTTCAACAGCACCGTCGCCATCAAGCAGACCTTCTTCTCCGACGACACGGCGCTGCGCAAAGCCTTCGAGCGCGAGGCCGTCCTGCTCAACCACCTCAAGCACCCCGCGCTGCCGCGCGTCAGCGACCACTTCACGGAGGCCGAGGGGCAGTTCCTCGTCATGGAGTACGTCGAGGGCGCAGACCTCGGCGAGCTTTTGAAGGCGCGCGGCGGCTGGTTCCCCTTGACGGACGTGCTGGCCTGGGCCGACGAGCTGCTCGACGCGCTCGAATACCTGCACGCGCAACAGCCGCCGGTCGTCCACCGCGACATCAAGCCGCAGAACATCAAGCGGACTAAGCAGGGCCGGATGGTTCTGCTCGACTTCGGGTTGGCGAAGGGAAATCCTACGCGCGCGGGCGTGACCGCGACGGGCAGCGTCCTCGGCTACTCGCCGACGTACGCGCCGCTCGAACAGGTGCAGGGGACCGGGACGGACGTTTGCAGCGACATCTATTCTCTGGGCGCGACGCTCTACCACCTTTTGACGGGCGAGCCGCCGGTGGACGCCCTGACACGCGCCGCGGCCGTCGTCAACAACGAGGCAGACCCTTTGTGCCCCGCGCACGTCGTGCGGCCGGAGGTGCCCGTCGCGGTCAGCCGAGTCATCCGGCGCGCGATGGCGCAGAAGGCCGCGCTCCGCCCGAAGTCGGCCGCCGAGATGCGCGAGTTGCTGCGGCAGGCGTCAAGCGCCGACGCGCAAACGTCGCCCGCGGTCGCCGCCCGCACCCGAGACTCGAACGTCGAGGCGACCGTCGTCGATTCGCTGACCAAGGTGTCGGGACAGTCGTACTACTTCGGCGAAACGACGCTCAACGCCGCGCGAGCGGGCGCGCGTTCTTCTTACACGAACAGCGTCCCGACGCACTTCGACGCGGAGCCGGAGCGGCATTCGTTCGGCGCGACGGCAAAGCTGCTCGTCGCCGCGGCGGTCGTGGCGGTCTGCGCCGCGGTCGCCTTCCCGCTTTTAAGTTCGAGCGCCCCTGAAAGCAAGTCGGCCCCGGCCGCCGTCTCCACGACGCAGGCCGAAGAGTCGCCCGCGGGCGCGGAGACCGACACGCCCGCCGCACAGGGTTCGGACGGCGTGAGTGATAAAGCACCTGCCGCCTCGCCGACCCCGGCGAAAGCTTCGGAGGCCACCGAGCCGCAGACCGATTCGGGAGCGCTCGGCGGCCCGAGCAATGCGGGCGCGGCCGAAGACCCGAAGCCTGCCGCGACGCCTCAGAACACGTCCCCCATCATCGTCGTGGTCAACCCGACCCCGACGCCCATGGCCGAAACAGATGCCGACGCCTATGACGCGGCCCGCCGCGCCGAGTCGGCCCGCCGTGCGGAGGATGCGCGCCGTGCCGAGGATCAACGTCGCGCCGAGGATTTGCGCCGCGCCGAGGACGAACTCCGCAGGCTCCGCT
>CAXTSK010000703.1:1878-2760 GCA_964246655.1 uncultured Pyrinomonadaceae bacterium | reverse complement strand
AGCACGAGGACTGGCCGGGCCTCGCCAAGCTCGCTCGCCTGCGCCGCAACGAGGCGGAACGCGGCACACGGCGGCTCAGCATCCTGGTCGGCAATGGCGGGCTGTTCCTGCCGCAGGAGCTCCAGCGCGGCGCCGACGGGCTGCGACTCGTCGCCGCCGAAGGCGAAGCCCTGCGGGCCGTCCTGCACGACCACGTCGCGCCAGGGCGTCTCGCCGTGCGGCAGGGAAGCCTCGGGCGGCGCGAAGGCGTCGGAAGAGTCGAAGGAGGAGGCCGGCTCGAAGGCGCGCGGGCGTTCGCCGTGCGCAGCCTCCGCGAAGGCGCTCGGGGCGTCGGCCCAACTCTGCGCGGGCGCGGGCGCCTCCTCGACGACCTGCAAGGCAGGCGCGTCGTCGAAGTCGAGGTCGAGGATGAAGTCGTCGGCCTCGGCGGTCGCGACGGCGGCGGGCGCGGACGCATGCCCGAGGTCGAGCAGCGCGTCGTCAGCGGCGGCGCTCCTCTGGCGCGCGTCGAATGAAGTTTGTGGGGCGGTCGGTTCGTTCATCACACTTTCTCTGGGCAGGGCTGCGGCGAAGACGGGTTCGGCGTCGTGCGTCTCTTCGACGGCGAAGGCGAAGTCGTCGGCCTCCTTCTCGGAAGCCGCGTCGGCGTGCGCGTGTGCCGCGCCGCCGTTCGTCTCGAAGGCGGGCGCGGCGTCGAACTCGGGCTCAAGCGGCTCCGCGGCGACGGGCTCGTCGGTGCGCCTGCGCGCGAAGGCCGGGGGCGCGCCGAAGGCTTCGGCGGGCCGCGCCTCGATCAGCTCGTCGTCGGCGCCGAGGTCTGCAAAGGAGGCGGTCGGGTCTTCCGTCTGCGGCTCGTCCGGCTCGTCGAATGCCACCACCCGG
>CAXTSK010000703.1:0-1868 GCA_964246655.1 uncultured Pyrinomonadaceae bacterium | reverse complement strand
GCCCGCCCCGCGCCCGGCCCCCCCCCGCCGCCCCCCCCCGCGGAACCTCTTCTGCGCGCGCGTGCGCCTCTTCGAGGTGGCGCTCGTCACGCGGCGCGTGCGAGTCCGTGGGCTCGTCCGCCTTCGACTCGCCGCCGAGGAGTGAACCCACCTTGCCGACCAGGTTGCGTATCGATTGGAAGGGTTTCGTCAAGACAGTATCCGCGCCAACTCTGCGCGCCTCCGCTTCGTTGAATGGTTCGAACGTGCCGACGAGGAG
The DNA here is from genome assembly GCA_964246655.1 of uncultured Pyrinomonadaceae bacterium. Lineage (GTDB taxonomy): Bacteria > Acidobacteriota > Blastocatellia > Pyrinomonadales > Pyrinomonadaceae > QHXN01. Next base: position 1,609 of record CAXTSK010000703.1, on the reverse strand, counting down.
GATGACGGGTATCTTCTTCAACCGTTCGTCCCGCTTGATCCGCTCGCACAGCTCGTAGCCGTCGGGGCCGGGCATCACCACGTCCGCGAGCACCACGTCGGGCGGCGGGTCGTCCGCGAGTGCAAGCAGCGCCTGCCCGCCGTCGCCGACCGCGACGACCTCAAAGTCCTCGTCCCCAAAAGTGAGACTGATGACCTTCTGGATCGTCGGCGAGTCGTCAGCGAGCAGAAGTTTCCGGCGTCCCGAACTCAAAAGAGTCTCCTTGTGTCAGGGGGCCGAACGCTCCGGGGGGCAAGTAAAGGAACGCTTTCGCGCGTGGAGCGGCGGCAGGGCATGTTCGGCGGCCCCTCGATGAAAACCACGCACGAAGGCCGCAAATCAAACCTAACACCCGCGCCGACGGCCCGTCAAGCTGATTTTCCTGAGCGCTTTTCGCCCGCGCCCGCGCGAGCCCGCGTGTATAATCCGGCCGTTTTCCGCGCGCCGAAAATTATCCGACGATGAAGAGTATGAGCGGAGAGGGGTGCCGCGTCTGCGGCAACAGAGAGGGCAATCGCCTGCACCGCGCGCGCGAGATGTTCGCGGGGACGCGCGACGAGTTCGACTACGTCGAGTGCGCCGCGTGCGGCACGCTGCAAATCCGCGAAGTGCCCAACCTGAGACCTTACTACTCGGGCGACTACTACTCGCTGCGGCCGCCCGAGCAGCCCGCCGGCGCGGGATTCAAGAAGAGACTGGCGCGCCGCGCGGCCTCCTTCATCCGCGGGCGCGCAGCGGGCTACTACAGTAGCCGGCGAAGAAATTACGGCGAGTTGCGCAGCCCCCTGGGCCGCCTGCTCGCGGCGCGCGCCGGGCGCGTGGTGGTCGGCTTTCCAGATTATCTTAAAGACACGCGGCTCGACCTGCGCCTCAACCCGGGCTCCTCCATCCTCGACGTGGGCTCGGGCGCGGGCGCGGCGCTCGTGGGGCTGAGCCACTTCGGCTTCAAAGACTTAGTCGGCGTCGATCCCTTCGTGGCCGAGGATGTCGCCTACGAGAGCGGCGTGCGCGTGCTGAAGGCGGAACTCAAAGACCTCACGCGGCGCTTCGACCTCATCCTCGCCAACCACTCGCTCGAACACGTCACGGATGCCCGCGCCGCGCTCGGCGAGATGCACAGGCTTCTGAAGCCGGGCCACTACGCCGTCGTCCGCATCCCCGTCGTCGCGCGCGCGTGGAAGGAGTACGGCGTCAACTGGGTGCAGCTCGACCCACCGCGTCACCTCTTCCTCTACCCGGCCGAGACCTTCAAGTTCCTGGCCGAAGGGGCCGGGTTCGCCGTGGACGAGGTCGCCTACGACTCGACGGCCTTCCAGTTCTGGGGGAGCGAACAGTACGCGCGCGACATCCCGCTCGCCGACGCGCGCTCCTACTTCGTCAACCCTTCCAACTCCGTCTTCACGCCCGAAGAGATCGCCGCCTTCGACGCGCGCGCGCGGGAGTTGAATGGAACCGGCGAAGGCGATCAGGCGGTCTTCTATCTGCGGAAGGTCTGAGCGAGGAAGCCGCCCCCAAACAGAGGCGGCTTGCTCGGTTCTTACATAGGGCCGGTTAAATGATTTTGCGCCCG
>CAXTSK010000702.1:0-2771 GCA_964246655.1 uncultured Pyrinomonadaceae bacterium | reverse complement strand
GTCGTGATGCGCCCGTCGTTGGAGAGCAGGACGGCACGCTCCAGCGTGTTGCGGAGCTGGCGGACGTTGCCGGGCCACGCGTACGACTTGAGCGCCGCGAGCACCTCCGGCGTCAGCTCGGGCGCGTGCGGGCCTGCGAGCCGCGTGAGGAGGTGGCGCGCGATGGGCTCGATGTCCTCGGGGCGCTCGCGCAGAGGGGGCAGGTTGATCTGGAAGCTGTTGATGCGGTAGAGCAGGTCTGCGCGGAAGCGGCCGTCGGAGGTGACCTCGGTGATGTCACGGTTGGTGGCGGCGACGATGCGGACGTTGACCTGCACCTTGCGCACGGCGCCGACGCGGAAGAAGGAGTTGGTCTCGATGGCGCGCAGCAGCTTCGACTGCAAGGGCGGCGGCAGCTCCGTCACCTCGTCGAGGAAGATGGTGCCGTTGTCGGCCAGCTCCCACAGGCCGAGCTTCCGACCCTTCGCGCCCGAGAACGCGCCCGCCTCGTAGCCGAACAACTCCGACTCGAGCAGAGACTCCTGAAACGCCGCGCAGTTCAAATCTATAAACGAGCCTTCGCTGCGAAGGCCCAGGCGGTGGATGGCGTTGGCGACCAGTTCCTTGCCCGTGCCCGACTCGCCCGTGATGAGCACCGACGCGTCCGAGGGCGCGACGCGCTCGACCAACCTCATCACCTCGCGCATCGCGTCGGAGACAAAGACGATCTCGGGCGTCGCGGTCTGTCGCTCGACGAGCGTGCGCAGCCGCGCGTTGTCCACGCGCAGGCGTCTCTTCTCGGCGGCCTGCTTGACGAGCGCGTCCAGTTCGGCAATTCGATAAGGCTTCGAGAGGTAGTCGTAAGCGCCGAGCTTCATCGCCTCGATGGCCGATTCAACCGTGGCGTGCCCCGTGAGCATGATGACCTCGGGCGGGTTCGGGCGCTGGTGGACGCGGCGCAACAGCTCCATCCCGTCCATGTTCGGCATCGAGATGTCGGAGAGCAACACGTCCACGTTGCTCTCTTCGAGCAGTTTCAAGGCGGCCTCGCCGTCGGGCGCGACCCGAACGTCGTGGCCCATGCGTTGGAGTTCTTTCTGCAAGACGAGGCGGAGGTTGGCCTCGTCTTCTGCGACGAGTATGCGCGCGGGTTGTCGGTTTTCGCTCAACTGGGCAGGTCTCCGTCCGGATTTTTAGTCGCGGGGAGCACGATGCGGAACGTGCTGCCGCGACCCACGGCCGACTCCACGCCGATGCGACCGCCGTGCTCGGTAACAATACCATAACAGACGGCGAGTCCTAACCCGGTGCCGCGCCCGACCTCCTTCGTCGTGAAGAACGGGTCGAAAATCCTCTCGCGCATCTCCTCGGGGATGCCCTGCCCCGTGTCGCTCACCTCGATGACGACCGACTCGTGCTCCTCGTCCGCCTCGCGCAGCGTACGCATCGTGAGCGTGCCGCCCTGCGGCATCGCGTCGATGCCGTTCTCGGCGAGGATGATGACAGCCTGCTGCAACTGTCCCATGTCGCCCGAGACGAGCGGGAGGTCGTTTGAGAGTTCGACTTCAAGCTTGATGGACGCGCCGCGCTTCTGGTGCGCGAGCAGGCGCGCGGCCGACTCGACGACCTCGGAGACGTTGACGGGCGCGGGCTCGACGGCGCGCGCGCGGCTGAAGTCCAAAAGGCCGTTCGTGATCTGCTTGCAGCGGAACGCCTCGCCGCGGATGAGTTGCAGGTACTCGCGCAGGTCATCCACGTCCGGCCCCTCGCCGTAGGTGCCTTCGGCGACGCGCGACTCAAGCGCCTCGGCGCAGGCCGCGATGGTGGCGAGCGGGTTGTTGATCTCGTGGACGACGCCCGCGGCCAGACGGCCGACGGCGGCGAGCCGCTCGGTGCGCGCGACGGCGCGATTGGCCTGCACGCGCGCCGTGATGTCCTCGCCGACGGTGATGACGTGCGAGACCTCCTTGCCCTCGATGCGCATCGGCACCTTGCTGACGAGCCAGTGGCGCGTCGAGCCGTCGCGCGCGCGCGACTCCTGCTCGATGCGCTGAATGTCTCCGGTGCGGAAGGCCGATTCGAACTCGTGCTCCATCGCCTCGCGCGGCTGTCGCGTCAGAACGGCGAAGTTGTTGCGGCCGAGCACGTCGCGGCGCGGGATGCCCTGACCGCCCAGCTCGCGGTTGCGGTTCCACGCGACGACGCGATGGTCGCGGTCGATGGCGTAGAGCGAGACGGGTAAGGAATCAATGATCGCTTCGGTGAAGCGGCGCTGGCTCTCGGCCTCGGCCGTGCGCCGCTCGACCTCGCGCGCGAGGTGGACGGAGGCGGAGCGCGCGGCCTCATAAAGAGTAGAGATGCGCGCGGCCAAAGCGGCCTGCTGCGCGGCGGCCTCGACCAGACGCTCCTCGGTCTGGCCGCAGGCGGTGCGGCGGTCGTAGCCGACGACGAGCGCGCCCAGAGCGCGGCCCTCGAAGCGGAGCGGCACGGCGAACTCGACGGCGTGCGTCCCGTCCTTGAGGAAAAACTCTTCCGGCTTCTCGACGCGCTTCGACACCGACGGCGAAGTCGCGAGCCACGCGCGCAGACGCTCTACGTGGACGAGCGAGGCGTCCTCCTCCGCGCTCCCCTCGCGGTCGAAGATGCAGACGGTCAAGCCCTCTTGATTCCCTTGCCCCGCGCGCGCCTGCTTGCCCACGTCGCGGACGAGCACGGCCGCCGACAGCGCAGTGTCCGCGCCCTCGAAGCGGAGCGGCACGGCGAACTCGACGGCGTGCGTCCCGTCCTTGAGG
>CAXTSK010000701.1:0-2772 GCA_964246655.1 uncultured Pyrinomonadaceae bacterium | reverse complement strand
GCGACCCGACGTTCGCGGAGGCGGTGCGCGGCGCGCGGGAGGCGGCGCTGGGTGCTTATGCCCACCAGGACCTCCCCTTCGAGAAGGTAGTTGAAGAGTTGCACGCGACACGCAAGCAGCCTCAGTCGCCGCTGTTCCGCGTGACCTTCGGACTTCAGAACGCGCCGCAGGGGTCTTTGCAGATGCCTGGGCTGACGGTGAACTCCATTGACCTCGGCGATGAGGTGGCGAGATTCGACCTGACCGTGTGGATGTTGGAGGGGCCGAGGGGCATAGGCGCGCACTGGACGTACAGCACGGAGTTGTTCGAGGCCGAGACGATCAGGCGCCTGCATCGCCACTTCGAGACGCTGCTGGCTGATGCCGTGGCGCGACCCGAAGCGCGCATCTCCACCCTCGAAATGGTCTCCGAGGCCGAGAGGCAGCTGCGCGCAAGAGAAGAGAAGAAGCTGCAAGAGTCAAACTACAAGAAGCTGCTGACGCTCAAGCCCAAGCCGGTCAGGGCGTCGGGCGAGCCGGTGTTGAAGTAGAAGGACTGAGATGACAGAGAAGATGGCCGCCAATTTCGACAGACTGAAGACCGCGAGGCGACAACCGATGCGGCTGACGGCGCAGGCTTTGGTCAGTTGCGCGCCGCTGCGCGAGGGCTGCGACCTCCCCGTCGTCATGCGCCCGGCCGTTGAGGGCGTCAACCTCGTGAGCTGGGCCGAGGGGAACCGGCAGTCGATCGAGTCGGAGTTGCTGCGGTACGGCGCGGTGCTGTTCCGCGACTTCACGGTGAACTCCGTCCCACACTTCGAGCAGTTCGCGCGCGCCCTCTGTCCCGCCCTGCTGGACTACAGCGAGCGCGCGGCCCCGCGCAGGGAGGTTGGCAAGAACGTCTACACCTCCACCGAGTTCCCTGCCGACCAGTACATCCCACTGCACCACGAGATGTCCTATTCGCACAACTGGCCGATGAAGCTCTGGTTCTACTGCGCGCAGCCGGCGCAGGAGGGCGGCGCGACGCCCATCGTCAGCGACCGGAAGGTCTTCGGGCTGATTGATCCGAAGATCAAAGAGCAGTTCATGCGCAAGCAGGTGATGTACGTCAGGAACTATGGCGAGGGCGTAGACCTCACCTGGCAGGAGGTCTTCCAGACCGACGACCGGGCGGCCGTCGAGCAGTACTGCCGCAGGGTCGGGATGTCCTTCGAGTGGAGGGACGGCGACCGGCTCAGAACCCGTGCGGTGCGCCAAGTCGTCGCCACACATCCGCAGACCGGCGAGACCGTCTGGTTCAACCACGCGCACATGTTCCACGTCTCGAACCTGACGAGCGCCGTGCGCGAAGCGCTGCTCGCCGAGTTCAGGGATGACGAGCTGCCGCGCAACGCCTTCTACGGCGACGGCTCGCCCATCGAGACCTCCGTGCTCGAAGAGATACGCGAGGTCTACAGGTCGTCGGCCGTCACCTTCCGCTGGCAGAAGGGCGACATCCTCCTGCTCGACAACCTCCTGTGCTCGCACGGGCGCGAGCCGTTCGTCGGCCCGCGCCAGATCATGGTCGCGATGGGTGAGATGTATTCCGCCGTCTCGTCTTGACGAAGGGTACGACGCATTAAATCGACTCTATCTTAACGTTCGTCACCGCAGTCTTTCTTAAAGGTTCAGAGGAGCATCCGACACATGCACACGGAGATTATTGAGGGGTTCCGTCTTTCGCCGCAGCAGGCACGCCTCTGGCAGTCACAGCAGACGGCCGGCGCGTACTGCTCGCAGTGCGCCATCACGCTTGAAGGCCCGCTTCAGTTGCGGGCGCTTGAGCGGGCTTTGGAGACGGTCATCGGGCGGCACGAGATTCTACGCACGGCCTTTCAATGTCTGCCCGGCATGGACGCCCCGCTCCAGGTCATCCTCGACCGGGTAGAGCTTTCGCTCAGCGAGCACGACCTCGGCGGGCTCGACGCGCGGCGGCAGGAAGAGGCTGTCGCCGAGTTCCTTCGGGAGGAAGGGAAGCAGACCTTCGCGCTCGCGCAGGGGCAGGTGGCGCGCTTCTCCCTGCTGCGGCTGTCGGACGAGAAGCACGTGCTGGTGATGTCGCTGCCCGCACTCTGCGCCGACGGCCGGAGCCTGCTGAACATGTTCGACGAGATCAGCCGGGCCTACTGCGCGGGCGAGGCCGAAACGCCCGAGGAGCCCCTCCAGTACGTTCAGTTCTCAGAGTGGCACAACGAGCTTTTGGAAGCCGAGGAGGTGGAGGCGGGGAAAGAGTTCTGGCGTCAGCAGCCGAACTTCAACGTCACCCTCCCGTTCGAGCGTAAGCCGGGCGACGCCGACGCGGCGTCCGCCGGCACAGAGTTCGAGTGGGTTGAGGCCGAGGTCGGCGCGGAAGTCGCGGGGCGCGTCGAAGAGGCGGCGCGTCGCTACGAGGTCTCGCCTTCCGTCTTCATGCTTGCGTGCTGGCAGGTCTTCATCTCGCGCCTCGCGGCGCAGCAGGACACCTCCGTCGAGTTCCTCTCCGACGGCCGGAAGTTCGACGAAGTGCGGGGCTCACTGGGCCTCTTCGCCGGCTACCTGCCGATCAACGGCCACCTGAACGCAGGACTCAAATTCAGCGAACTGCTGGAGAGAGTCGAGCGGGCGGTCAGCGACGCCTACGCGTGGCAGGAATACTTCCTGCCGGAGGAGAGTCAGCGGCAGGCCGTTGACGCTGCCGAAGGCGCTTCGTCGCTGCCCATCGGGTACGACTACGAGGAGTGCGCGGGCGCTCTCGGCTCCGGCCCGCTCTCC
>CAXTSK010000700.1:0-2789 GCA_964246655.1 uncultured Pyrinomonadaceae bacterium | reverse complement strand
CGGTGTGGGGCGTGGACGCCATCGTCAAGCTCAGCCCCGCGACCGTGCCGCGCCTCGCCGAGACTTCCATCGACGCGCGCGTCTTCCTCTTCGCGCTCGGCGTCTCGATCCTGACAGGGCTCGTCTTCGGGCTCGCGCCCGCGCTCCAGGCTTCGAAGACCGACCTGGCCGCGGCTCTCAAGGAGGGCGGCCGGGGCGGCTCGGCGGGCGCGCGGCGCAACCGTCTGCGCTCGGCGCTCGTCGTCTCGGAGGTCGCGTTGAGTTTGGTGCTGCTGGTCGGCGCGGGGCTGCTCATCAAGAGCTTCCGCCAACTCGTCACGACCGACCCGGGCTACTCGCCCGAGCGCGTGCTCGCCGTCCTCGTCGCACTCAACACGCAGAGGTTCGCCGACGACGACAGCCGCGCGGGCTACTTCCGCGAGGCCGTCGCGCGCATCAAGGAGATGCCCGGCGTCGAGTCGGCGGGGCTCACGCGCCTGCTCCCGCTCGGGCAGAGCGACATCTTCAGGAGCTTCGAGATTGCAGGCCGCGAGCCGTTCGCGCCGGGCTCGGGCAACAGCGCGCGCCTTGACATCGTCAGTCCCGAATACTTCCGCGTCCTGGGCATTCCCGTGCGGCGCGGGCGTGCCTTCGCGGAGGCGGACGGGAAGGACTCGAACCCCGTCATCGTCGTCAACGAGGCGTTCGTGAGCCGCTTCTTCAACGGCCAGGAGCCGCTCGGCCAGCACGTCGTCCTCGACGGGCCGAACGACACGCCCCTGCCGCCGCGCGAGGTCGTCGGCGTCGTCGGCAACGTGCGCTTCCAGAGTTTCACCGACGAGGAGCGGCCCGAGTACTACCTCCCGTTCGAGCAGTCGCCTGCGGCCGTCACGCAGGTGGTCGTGCGTTCGAAGGGCGAGGACGCGGCGGCGCTCACCGCATCAGTGCGCGCGGCGCTGAAGGGCGTTGACCCGAACCTGCTCATCTGGGAGACGCGGACGATGGACGAGCTGGTCGGGCAGTCGGTCGCGCCGCAGCGCTTCAACGTCGCGCTGCTCGGCTTCTTCGCGGCGCTGGCGATGCTGCTCGCGGCGGTCGGCATCTACGGCGTGATGAGCTACACGGTGACGCAGCGCCGCCACGAGATCGGCATCCGCATGGCGCTCGGCGCGCAGCGCAGCGACGTGCTGCGGCTCGTCGTCCGGCAAGGGTTGCTGCTCACGCTCCTGGGGCTCGGCCTCGGGCTCGCGGGCGCGTTCGCGCTCACGCGCCTGATGGCGAGCCTGCTCTACGGCGTCTCGGCCACAGACCCTCTGGTCTTCGCGGCCGTCTCGCTCCTGCTCGCCGCCGTCGCCCTGCTCGCCAGTTATGTCCCCGCGCGCCGCGCGACGAAGGTCGATCCGATGGTCGCGCTACGTTACGAATGAGGTGATGCGATGACGTTGTGGCAAGACGTTCGTTACGGCTGCCGGATGCTGTGGAAGAATCCGGGGTTTACGGCGGTCGTGGTGTTGACGCTGGCGCTCGGGATAGGCGCGAACACGGCCATCTTCAGCGTGGTGGACGCGGTGCTGCTCAGGCCGCTGCCGTTCCCGAAACCCGAACAGCTTGTGCTCGTGCGCGACGACCTGACGGGACGGCAGATGGAGAACGTCGGGCTCTCCGTCCCCGAGCTGAAGGACTTGCAGCAGAGCGCGGACGTGTTCGAGGAGGTCGCGGGCGTCTGGCCGGTGGATGCGAACCTCACGGGCTCCGACCGCCCCGAGCGCATTGAGCTGCTCGCCGTCAGCCCGAACTACTTCTCTTTGCTCGGCGCGTCGGCGCGTTTGGGTCGCGTCTTCGGGCCGCAGGACAAGGCCGAGGGCTTCGCCGAAGGCGTGGTCATCAGCGACGGCCTCTGGCGGCGCATGTTCGGCTCCGACCCGAACGTCCTCGGCCGCAGAATCTACGCGGACACGGACGCCTACACGATCATCGGCGTGATGCCGCCCGGCTTCCGACACCCGGCGCAGACCCTCCGCAACGATGTGGAGGTGTGGGCGACCGCGGGCTTCGTCGGCAATCCCTTCAACAACCCGCCGCGCAACGTGCGGATGCTGCCCGGCGCCATCGCGCGACTTAAACCCGGCGTGAACGTCGTGCAGGCGCAGTCGAGGGTTGACTCGCTCGTCTCAAGCCTGCGCGAGCAGTTCCCGAAGGAGTACCCCGCGGAGGCGGGCTGGGCCGTGCGTCTGTTGCCCGCGCACGAGAACCTGGTCGGCGGCTCGCGCGCGACGCTGCTCGTGCTGCTCGGCGCGGTGGGCCTGGTGCTGCTCATCGGGTGCGTGAACATCGCGAACCTGATGCTGGCGCGCTCCACGGCGCGGCAGAGGGAGATGGCGATTCGGCTCGCGCTCGGGGCCGCGCGCCGCAGGCTCGTCATGCAGCTTTTGACGGAGAGCGTGCTGCTGAGCCTGGCGGGCGGCGCGGTCGCGCTCCTCGCGGTCGTGTGGCTGTTGGACTTGATGGTGAGGTTCGTGCCAGCCGACATCCCGCGCCTGCACGAGGTCGGCTTCGACGGCGGCGTCCTCCTCTTCGTCTTCGCGGTGTCTCTGTTGACGGGCGTGCTGTTCGGACTCGTCCCCGCCTTGCAGGCTTCGCGCCCCGACCTGACCGTGAGCTTGAAGGAGGGCGGGAAGGGGGCGGGCTCGGGCTCGCGCGGGCAGCGCTTCCGCGCCGCGCTCGTCGTGACCGAGATCGCGCTCTCGCTCGTGCTGATGATCGCGGCAGGCCTCCTGCTGCGGAGCTTCGAAAGGCTGACGGAGGTGGAC
>CAXTSK010000699.1:0-2792 GCA_964246655.1 uncultured Pyrinomonadaceae bacterium | reverse complement strand
TTCGCACGGCGGTCAGGCCGCCGCGGCCGCGCGCGCCTCCGAGCCGGTCGAACCGTCTGAAGCCCCCGAGCCTTCCGCCGCCGCCGACTCGAAGGGTCTCTCGACCGCCGGGTCTACCGAACTCTCCTCCGTCGAAGAGGACGTGGAGGCGACGGCCGACCCTTCGGAAGAACCGCCGGCGGGCGCCGTGACCGGCGGAGAGACTCCCGCCGACGAGCCCGCCTCCGGGGCCGTCGCACAGGACAGCGGCGTCCCTTCGGCCTCGGTTCGAGACAGGCGCACGGGCGATCTGCCCTCGCGCCCGATGGCCTTCACAGGTCGGACGGGCGGCTCTTCGTCTGCGGGGTCTTCGAGCCGCCGCGCGGCGAGTCAGCTTGAGCCGGGCACGGTGCTCTACAGCCGTTACGAGATCGTCAAGCGCATCGGCGGCGGCGGCATGGGCGCCGTCTACTACGCGAAGGACAAGAACCTCGGCGACGCGCCCCGCGCCGTCAAGGAGATGATTCAGACGCACCTCGACGAGTCGCAGCAGGAGAAGGCCGTCGCCGACTTCCGCCGCGAGTCGATGCTGCTCGCCTCGCTCGAACACGCTTCTATCCCGACCATCTACGACTACTTCTACGACGACACGGCCTCGCGCTTCTACCTCGTCATGAAGTACATCGCGGGCGGCGACTGTCTCGCGCGCCTGCGCAACGCGCCCGGCGGAAAGCTCGACGAGCTGACCGTGGCCGAGTGGGGCTCGCAGGCGGCCGACGTGCTCGAATACCTGCACAACCAGCGCCCGCCGATCATCTACCGCGACCTCAAGCCCGCGAACCTGATGATCGACGGCAACAGTGGCCGCGTCATGCTCATCGACTTCGGCATCGCGCGCTGGGTCGCGCCGCAGGAGAAGGGCGTGACGGCCGTCGGCACGATGGGCTACGCGCCGCCGGAGTTGTTCAGCGGGAAGGCCGAAGCCCGGACGGACATCTACGGGTTGGGCGCGACGATGTTCCACCTGCTCACGGGGGCCGACCCGCAGGACAACCCGCTGCTCATCTTCGACTTCTCGAAGAACCCGACGCCGCGCCAGATCAACCCGGCCGTCTCGAACGAGATGGAGTGGATTCTGATGCGCGCGGTCGAGTACGAGCCCGAGCGCCGCTTCAGCACGGCCGGCGAGATGCGCGACACGCTCCACCAGCACGTCGAGCGGCTGCGCGCGGGCGCCGTCACCTACGGCATCGTACGCGGCGCGCAGGAGCAGACGGCGCGGACGATGGCCGTCGAGAGAGTCTTCTGCGGCTTCTGCGGCAAGTCCATCTCGTCCGAAGATGTCTTCTGCCCGCACTGCGGCGCGCGCCAGCCGATTGCCGCGGCGAGCGCGGCGCTACGCACGGCGCGGGCGACGGCGCGGCTGGTCGTGACGGGGACGACTGAAATGGACGCGGCGACGTTCCTCCTTAATAAGGAGACGAACCTCGTCGGGCGCACCGACCCGCAGTCGAACATCTTCCCCGACATAGACCTCTCGCGCTTCGACCCCGAGACGAAAATCTCGCGACGGCATGCGCGCGTCTGGCGCGAGGGCGACACGTTCCTCGTCGAAGATCTCGGCTCGGTCAACGGCACGGTCGTCAACGAGGCCGTCCGGCTCGGCCCACGCCAGCCGCGACCGCTCGCCAACGGCGACCGCCTGCGTCTCGGCGAGACGACGCTCCACTTTTTGATCGGGTAGTCAGTAGACAGTAGGAAAACATCTCCGCGCGGAAGTCACCGCAACTGCCGGCACACAACTGACGTTATCTAAAACCTACTGGCTACTGACTACTGACTACCGACTACTTTTAAAATGTCTTTGCAACTGGAACGAGAGGGAAGGGCCGCGGCGGCGCGGGTGCGTGAGGGCGGGCGCGTGCAGCGCGGGGCTGTGAACTTCGAGCGCCTGCGCGCTCCGTTCTCGCTGCGGTGCGGCGCGCTGCTGATTGATTACATCGTCGTCATCGGCGTGCTGGCGCTGGCGACGCTCCTGGCGCGCGTCTTCGGCGGCGACGTGAAGCGTGGCGGCGGCTTCATCCTGTTCGTGGGCTACTTGACGACCGCGGGCGTCGCCTTCATCAACTTCGTGCTGCTCGCCAACCTGAGCGGGCGCACGCTGGGGAAGTGGATCGCGGGCCTCCGCATCGAGCGCCGCGACGGCGAGCCCCTGAGCGTCGGGCGCGCTCTGCTGCGCCACCTCGCCGGCTACCCTCTGCCGCGCTTGACGCTCGCCCTCGGCGTCCGCTGCGCGGCCTTCGACCCGCAGGGTCGCGCGCTCCACGACTGGCTCGCCGGGACGGTCGTCGTGCGCAGCCGCGCGCCCCGCGCCGCGAACCTGCGCTGAACTTCCGGCGGCTCTCTCCGTAAAGACTCTTCGACGAAGGATGCAGACCACCTGCCCGAGCTGTGGTGCGGAGACCTTCCCCGGCGCGCGCTTCTGCCGCCGCTGCGGGGCGCCTCTGCACGCGCCGGGCGGCGAGACGGGCGACGTTTCGCCGAACGCCGCGACCGTCCCGCTCGTGCCCGACGCAACTCGCGCGACCGACGGCCTCGCGCCCGGCGAGGAGCGCGTCGCGCAGCAGACCTCGCGCGTCAGCCTCGCCGAGATGGAGCGCCTCCTCCGCGGTCAGGAGGACGGCAGTCAGCATCTCTCTCATCCGACCGACCCCGAGGCCACGCTCGTCTCGCACGGCCCGGCCGTCACGCGGCCCGACATTCCCGATTACGACGAAGAGGTGACCATCACCGTCCCGCGCACGGAGCAGGCG
>CAXTSK010000698.1:0-2796 GCA_964246655.1 uncultured Pyrinomonadaceae bacterium | reverse complement strand
CCGCCTGCGACGTGGCCGACCCGCGCTCGGTCGAAGAGGCGTTCGCGGCGGCGCGCGAGTTCTTCGGGGGCGGCATCGACGTGTTGGTCAACAACGCGGGCGTCGCCGACAGCTCCAAGTTCACAGAGACCTCTGACGAGTTCTGGCGGCGGCATCTGGACATCAACCTGACGGGGACTTTCTACTGCATGCGTGCGGCGCTGCCTTCGATGGTCGAGAAGGGTTGGGGGCGCGTCGTCAACGTCGCTTCGGTCGCGGGCAAGACGGGCGCGCCGTACGTCGCGGCCTACACGGCGTCGAAGCACGGCGTGTTGGGGCTGACGCGCTCGGTCGCGTTGGAGCTGGCGCGCACCGGCGTGACGGTCAACGCCGTCTGCCCCGGCTACGTGGATACGGACATGACGACGCGCGCCGTCGAGAACATACAGGCCAAGACGGGCCGCTCGGCCTCCGACGCGCTCGAAGCCATCAAGCGCATGAGCCCGCAGCAGCGCCTCGTCACCCCCGAGGAGGTCGCCGCCCTCGCCCTCCTCCTCGCCTCCCACGACGGACGAGGCATCACGGGGCAGGCCATCAACATCGACGGCGGGACGATTCTCTCCTGATTAATTCCGCATGAAGACCATCAACCCTAAATCGCTAGGCCGGCCGCGCGGCTACTCGAACGGGCAGTTGACGCGGGAGGGGGCACGCCTGCTCTTCGTCGCGGGTCAGATCGGTTGGGACGAGGAGCAGCGGCTCGTGAGCGACGACTTCGTCGAACAGTTCGACCGCGCGCTACGCAACGTCCTTGAAGTCGTGCGCGAGGCGGGCGGCGCGCCGACGGGCGTGGCGCGACTCGTCGTCTACGTGACCGACAAGCGCGAGTACGCCGCGCGCACCGCCGAGATCGGCGAGCGGTGGCGCGCGCTCATGGGCAAACATTATCCGGCCATGGCGCTCGTCGAAGTCAAAGGTCTCCTCGAAGAAGGCGCCAAGGTCGAGATCGAAGGCGTCGCCGTACTCTAAGCAGGAAGGGCGAAGACAATGAGACCGCACGCCACTCGTTCCGCCGTCCCGGCTGCGCTGCTCTCGCTGTTCTGCGCGGCGGCGGTCGCGTGCTTCACGCCGGCGATGTTCGGGCCGCGTGACCGGGGCGGCGTCTACATGGTTCTCGCAATCAAGGCCGACGGGCCGGCGCTCGAACAGGCCGTCCGGAATGCGTCGCAGGTCATCGAGACGCGTTGCTCGGCCCTGGGCGTCTACTGTCAGGTCGAGCGGCAGGGCGGCGAAGGCTCGAACCGCATCCGGCTGCGCGTGTCGGGCGCGCAGGACTTCGAGCGCGTCAAGGCCGTCCTGCTTGCCGAAGGAAGGCTGGAGTTGCGCCCGGTCATCTCCCCGCCCTCGCCCTCGCCTTTGAAGACTTACCCGACGCGAGCAGCGGCCGGACTGGCGGCAGGCGCCGATTACGACATGATGCCGTTCGAAGAAGGCCCTAACGTCACCTTCCTGGCGGTCGAGCGCACGCCCGTCATCACGGGGCAGGACTTGCGCGACGCGCGGGCGATGTCGAGGACGGGCGATGGGACAGGCGTCTACGAAATCGCCTTCACCCTCGGGCCGGATGGCGCGGAACGCTTCGGCGTGTGGACGGGCGCGAACGTCGGCCGCTACCTCGCCATCGTCCTGAATGGGGAGGTTCGCTCCGTGCCGTACATCCAGGGGCAGATAACCGACAGCGGGCAGATCAGTGGTCCCTTCGACAGGCAGCAGGCCGAGGACATCGCGCTCACGCTCAGGAGCGGCAGCCTGCCCGCGCCGGTCGAGGTGCTGGAGGAAGGTGCGTATAAGCCCTGAGCCGCCCGCGCCCTTGAAACAGATGCTCAAACCAAAAAGTTTTCTCTACGAAGTGCGCGAGGGCGTGGCGTGGGTTCGGCTGAACCGGCCGGAGCGTCTGAACGCGCTGACGTTCGAGGTCTACCGCGAGCTGACCGACGCGTTCGCCGCGCTCGAACACGAGCGGGAGGTGCGCGCGGTCGTCCTGACGGGCGAGGGGCGCGCGTTCTGCTCGGGCGGCGACGTGCGCGACATCATCGGCGCGTTGCAGGGGCGCGACGCCGAAGGGCTGCTTGAGTTCACGCGCCTGACGTGCGAGCTGGTGCGCAACATCCGGCGCCTGCGCAAGCCCGTCATCGCGAGCTTGAACGGGACGACGGCCGGCGCGGGCGCGTGCATCGCGCTCGCGTCCGACCTGCGCGTCGCTTCGACCGAGGCGCGCATCGCGTTCCTCTTCGTGAAGGTCGGGCTGTCGGGCGCGGACATGGGCGCGGCTCATCTGCTGCCGCGGCTCGTCGGGCTCTCGAAGGCGACCGAGCTGCTCTACACCGGCGACTTCATCACGGCCGAAGAGGCGCTCGCCTGCGGCCTCTACAATCGCGTCGTCGAGCCCGGGCAGCTTGAGTCGGAAACGAGACAACTGGCCGAGCGACTCGCGCGCGGGCCTTCGTTCGCGCTCGCGGTGACGAAGGAGATGCTGAACCGCGAGATGGACGTGTCGCTCGACGCGGCGCTCGAACTTGAAGCGCAGGCGCAGGCCGTCTGCATGCAGCACACGGACTACGGCGAAGCCTTCCGCGCCTTCACCGAGAAGCGCGAGCCGCGCTTCGGCATCGCGCGTTCCGACACAGAATGAACCGCCGGAAGTTCTCAGCGGCAGCGTTACGTCTCGCGCTCGCCTCAGCCTGCGCGTCCGCGCTCATGCTATGCCTCTCCCGCGCCGCCTCTGCGCAGGAGGCGACGCCCGCGCCCACCCCCGAC
>CAXTSK010000697.1:0-2797 GCA_964246655.1 uncultured Pyrinomonadaceae bacterium | reverse complement strand
ACGTCAGACAGAGTAAGGCGGGATGATGAGAGACACGCCGTCTTTCAACATCCCGCCTTTTGATGTTTGACCGACGCCCTCCCTCACGGTCGGGCTACTGCCAAAAGCCTGTTTGACGCTTAGACCGTCCGGCGTCCCGTCAGCAGGTTGATGACGAAGATCACGAGCGCGAGGACGAGCAGCAGGTGAACGAACCCGCCGATGGTGTACCCGCTCACGAGCCCCAGGAGCCACAGCACGAGAAGAATCACCAGAATCGTCCACAGCATATTCGACTTCTCCTTCGTTTGTCGGTTGATGTTCTTTAACGGTTCAGCAGAACCCGCCTGTAACCTCAATCGAGCAACGTCTGTGCCAGCGTCTCACACATTTTTACGTTGATAAGAATCGTCGATAATTCAGTCCCTTTCCGAAGGAAGGCTCGGGCGGCCGTCGCCGCAAAGTCGAAATCCTGTACGGAATCGCGCCGTGAGGTCGGGTTGTCCTGTGTCTCGATACGGGGCGCGATGTAAAGCTTACACAGAAAAGAGCCACGGTGCGGCAACCGGAGGCTAAACTGTGTCATCGGAGGATTAAGCGGCTGCGGCCGCCGTTTGAAACTGAAGCCTCTCACGGGCGAAGCGGTTCAAAGGATTTTCACTGGACTTGAAAAGCTCCTGACTGCTAGAGTGTAAGCCAGCGTCCGCCAGAGTCCGGCGGACGCCTCCGCTTGTCACCGCTTGAATCTGTCCGGCGGCCCCCGACGGCCCTCCTGAGGCGGTTTCTTAAGCTTAACAACTGCTCAATTCGAAGGAGTCTCTGAAACCCCCGACTCCCTCTATTTTTATTTCGAGGTCTCTATGCCTTTTTCCCGTTCCGTTCCCTCGACGAAGAAGAAGAGAGTGACGCTCGTCGTTTCAGGCGCCCTCCTGTTCATCATCGTGACCGTTGCCGTCGTGGCCTTGAACGTGAGCCGCGTCCAACCCACCGTCCGTGACATCTCCTTCAGCCAACTTCGCGAACTGTCCGAGTCCGGCTCGGCGCAGAAGGTGAGCGTCTCGGGCGAGGTCGTTACGGTGACGCAGGCGGACGGCGCCGTCGTCCGCGGCGTCGTGACGAACGCCGTCGCGCAGCACGAGGTCGTCGCGGCCTTCGAGAAGGCGCACGCGCCCGTCGAGTTCGAGACGCAGCAGCCCGGCGTGCTCGTCACCGTCCTCAACTACATGCTGCCCGCCACCGCGCTTCTCATCTTTGCAGTCATCGGCTGGCGCGTCTACGCCAGCATGGGCGTGCAGAACGATTCGGGCGCGAGCGAAACCGGCCCCGTCGAGCCCGTCACCTTCCAGGACGTGGCGGGCGTTGACGAGGCGCGCTCTGAGCTGGCCGAGACCATAGAGTTCCTGCGCGCGCCCGATAAGTTCGGCCGCCTCGGCGGTCGCCCGCCGCGCGGGATACTTCTTTCAGGCCCCCCGGGCACGGGCAAGACTTTGCTCGCCCGCGCCGCCGCGTGTGAGGCGGAAGTGCCTTTCCTGTCGGTCTCGGGCTCAAGCTTTCAGGAGAAGTTCGCAGGCTTAGGTGCGGCCCGCGTCCGTCGCCTGTTCGCGCGCGCGCGCAAGCTCGCGCCCTGCGTCATCTTCATCGACGAGATCGACGCGCTGGGCCGCAAGCGCGGGCGCGGCGGCGACTCGGCCTCGGCCGACCAGGACCAGACCTTGAACCAGCTCCTCGTCGAGATGGACGGGTTCGAGCAGTTGAGCGGCGTCGTCATCATTGCCTCGACCAACCGCCCCGACATTCTCGACTCGGCGCTCACGCGACCGGGCCGCTTCGACCGCGAGATCACGGTCAACCTCGCGGACATGCGCGGCCGCGAGCAGATACTTCGCGTCCACTCGCGTAAGCTCAAGCTCGAAGAAGGACTCGACCTCGGTTGGATCGCGCGCGGCACGCCCGGCTTCTCGGGCGCGGACCTGGCGAACCTCTTGAACGAAGCCGCCATCGCCGCGACGCGCGACAATTCTGAAGCGGTCGGCCGCCCGCACGTCGAGTACGCGCGCGACAAGATTCTGATGGGCGTCGAGCGTAAGGGCTTCATGATGGACGAGGAGGAACGTTACGCGACGGCCGTCCACGAGGCGGGCCATGTCGCCGTCGGCCTCGCCGTGAAGAACGGCGACCCGATTCACAAGGTCTCCATCCTGCCGCGCGGCCGCGCGCTGGGCGTGACGCAAGCCCTGCCTGAGCGCGACCGGTTGATGCGCACGCGCGAGTACCTCGAAGACCAGATCGCGATGCTCCTCGGCGGCCGGGCGGCCGAGATACTCCTGCTCGACACGATGACGGCCGGCGCGTCGAACGACATCGAGCGCGCCGTCGAGATCGCGCGCCGCATGGTCGCCGAGTTCGGCATGAGCCCGCTCGGCCCCATCCACCTCGGCAAGCCCGAAGACCCGCACAGCCAGACGCTCCTCGACCGCATCGAGCACGCGACCTCCGCCATCATCGACGCGCAGATGAAGCGCGCCTGCGAGGTCGTAGACGCGCGCCGCGCCGAGATCGCGCACCTCGTCGCCGGCCTGCTCGAACGCGACACGCTCGACGCCGACGAAATCCGCGAGAGCTTCGGCATCAACGCCGAGCCGGTCGCAGCCTGAGGTAAGACAGTCTTCAATGGAAGGCGGAAGGCCGTCAGGAGGAAATCGACCTCCTGACGGCCTTTAATCATCCGCGGGGCGCGCTCAAGGACTCATGTAGCGTTTTTAATTAATCCGAGTCATGAGTTGGACTCAGGCTGACACGACGCCAGCATGAACCAGGT
>CAXTSK010000696.1:0-2811 GCA_964246655.1 uncultured Pyrinomonadaceae bacterium | reverse complement strand
CGCCCGCCTCGGGCACGTCGCCGAGCTTGTCGAAGAGGTCTCGGCTTGCCTCGAAGCTCGCGACGGCTTTGGTGAAGTCGCGCTTGCCGTACACGAGCCGCTGGCCTTCGTCGAAGAGGTCTTTGGCTCGCAGGAGTGGTGCGACCTCGGCGGCGCCTACGCGCGTGTAGAAGTCCGCGAGTTCAGAAAAAAAAAGTCATTGTGGCGCGTGCGCTCGAAGTCGCCGACGAAGGCCAGCGCCGCGAGACTCTCTTTCTCCGCGGCGGCGTCGCCCGAGAGCCTGGCCGCGAGGCAGCGGCGCGTGAGTTGGTGGAAGACAGCCGGGGCGCGCAGCAGCCCCTTCGTCTCGTAGTGAATCTTCTGAGCCCGCACCTCGTCGTGCGCGCGGTAGGCTTCGAGGAAGTCGCGCAGGACTTCTTCGTTGAGTGCCTGCTCGTCGGTCGTGAAGCGCAGGCGCGCTTCGTCGAGCCGCGCGAGATTCTTCCGCGCCTCGTCGGCCCACTGCGAGGAGGAGTCCTTTTGCAGGTAGAGCGTCCAAGACTCTTTCGCCTCGCGCCGGAGCCCGAGTTCCTGAAGGGCCAGAGACTTGTTGAAGAGCGCTTCGAGCGAGCCCGCGTCAAGCTCCGTCGCTTTGGTGAACTCTTCGACGGCGCGGCCGAGGGCTTCGAGCCGCTTCTCCTGCGGCGAAGCCTTCGCCGTCTCGAAGTACGCGGAGCCGAGGTCGTTGTGAATCCGCGCGTCGCCGCCTTCGAGCTTCGCGGCGGCCTCAAGCTCGCGCACGGCGTCCGGGTACTTACGCTGCACGAGGTAGAGGACGCCGAGCGAGTGGTGCGTCTGCGCGCTCGGCGTCTTCTCCTCGGTGTTGAGGAGGTTGTTCTCTATCTCGCGCAGGCGGCGCGTGTCGCGCGCGTCCGGCTCGCCGCGCAACTGCGCGAGCGGCGCGTAGCCGAAGCCGGAGACGCGCGCCTCGGTCGGCCGCTCGCGCGCGTAGATGGCCCGCAGCTCCGCCAACTCGTCCGCGCGATTGCTTCTGAAAAAATAGACCGACCCGACCAGCGCGGCGATGAGCAGCGCCGCGAAGGCACCTGCGTACATCGGCTTTCGGAAGAACTCCCTGACCGACGCCAGAAAGGACGGCTTCGCGTCCGACTCGCGCGCGCTCTTTAACCCCTTCGCCTCCGTCGCGTCGGCCGCGCGCTCGGCGAGCGCCTTCTTCTTGAGTTCGCTCGTGAGCCGGAATTTGAATAACCTTTCGGGGTTGCCTTCGAGCGACGCCTTGAAGCTGGCCGCGTCCGCCTCGTCGAGGTAGCCGAGCACGTAGTCGTTGACCAGCTCGTCCTCGGCCAGCTCGACGCGCGTGAAGAACTCCTCGTCCGTGAAGAGAAGCTCCTCGACGGCTTCGAGCGTCGTCTCGTCCGAGACGCGCCCCAGCAGGTAGTCGCGAACCGACTCCGCACTCTTGAATGACTCGCCCATAGTCATCCCCGCCGCACGCGCGGCGACTCCCTTCTAGCCCATGCACTCGCGCACGCATGTCGTCAGCTCCCGCTTCACGCGGTGCATGCGCATGCGGAAGGCTTCCTGCGTCACCTTCAACCTCTCCGCCATGCGCCGGTGAAGCGCGCCCATGGCGCGCGTCACCTCCGAGGAGTATTGGAGGGGCAGGTCGCGGGCCGCGGGGGGGAGCGTCGCGAGCCCCCGGGCGCGGCACTCGTGCGAGAGGCCCGGCTCCTCCGGCTCGGGCGCGACGAGCGCCGCCTCGTCGATCTCCACGTGCCTGCGCTCCCTTCTCAGGGACTCGCGGAAGACGTTCTTCGCAACGCCGTAGCAGTAGGCCATCCTGTTCTCGATGCGCTCCTCGCCGAGCTTCAGGATGACGCGGTTGATGGTCTCGTCGGCCAACTCTTCGGGGAAGCGGCAGCCGCGCTGGCCGAAGAAGATGCGGAGCTTCGAGCGCAGGCGCTCGTACTCTTCGCCCGCACTCTCGGCCTCGGGGCCGAGCCATGCGAGGAAGGTCGCGAACTTCTCCTGCGTTACCTCTCTGCTCACTTTCTGTGTCCGACGTTTTGAGGGCTGCCACGGTTCGAGCGTTTCGGAAAGCGGCGACAGCATAACTCAAATTCCCGGGCGAAGGACAGATTTCTCAAAAGGCCCACGCCGGTGAGGGGCGCGGGTCTGGGGCGAGGGTCTGGTACGCGCCCGCGGCTTATTCCCGGCGGCAGGCGCCGGTCAGCGTCGCGTTGACGAACATCCCCGAAGGCCCGCCGCCGTTATCAACTCTGACGATCAGCGTGTGGAGGCCGGGCGTGGTGACCGTCTTGGTGAAAGTCTGTAGTTGCACGTGGTCCTTGTTGAAGCACCAGCCGGTGTTGCACTGCGCGAGGAGGCCAGCCGGGTTGTCCAGGAAGGCTTGGAAGCCGTCATCGCCGCCGACGTTACCAGTCAGCGTCACGCTCTGCCCGATGGTGCATTCGGGGACGAAGAAACTCAGCCTGTACTCGGAAGTGCCCGCGGGGACGCTGCCCGTGCCGCCGTTCGCGGCGGTCGAGACCCACTTGGCCGCGCCGGGGTTGATGTCCCATAAGGGGTGGATGGAGGTCACGAAGGCCACCGACGCGCCGTTGTTCACCGTCCAGGCGTTAGAGGGGATGGTGCTGAGGTCGAGCGAGTTCGTCCCGCCGAGGCACTTGCAGCAGCCGAGCGTGGCGACGCGCCCTTGGGCCGGGATCGCCGGGCCGACCTCGACCGCGCGCGAAGGCCCGAGCCGGTCGCGCCCGCCACGAGGCAATGCGGCATGGAGGCGAGGTCGGC
>CAXTSK010000695.1:1808-2837 GCA_964246655.1 uncultured Pyrinomonadaceae bacterium | reverse complement strand
CGCGCCGCGCGCCCAGCGCCATGCGCACGCCGATCTCGCGCGTCCGCTGCGCCGCCGTGTAGCTGACGACGCCGTAGATGCCGATCCCGGCCAGCGCCAGCGCCAGCAGGCCGAAGCCGCCGAGCGTCCACGCTGCGACGCGCGCGGGCAGGAGCGACAGATCGAACTGCTCTTCGAGCGTCCGCACGTCCGCCACGGGCAGGTTCCGTTCGAGCGCGCGCAACTGTTCGCGCACCGGACCAGTCAGCGCGCGCGGGTCGCCGGACGTGCGCACGACGAGCGTCATCCGCGGCTCGTAGGACTGCATCAAGGGCCGATAGATGTAGGGCCGCGCGCGGTCGCCGAGCGAGCGATACTTGCCGTCGCGCGCCACGCCCACGACTTCGAGGAAGGGGCCGCCCGCGCCCTCGAAGCCGACGCGCTTGCCGATGGGGTCTTCGCCCGGCCAGAGCATGGCGGCCAGCGTCTCGTTGACGACGGCCACGCCGGGCGCGCCCTCGCGGTCGGTCGCCGTGAAGTCGCGGCCGCGGACGAGCTGCGTCCCCATCGTCTTAAAGTAGTCGGGGCCGACGATGTTGAAGCCCGTGCTCGTCCCCTCGTCCCCTTCCGCGCTCCGGCCTTCGGCGAAGACCTGCCCCTGCGCGAAGGAGGAGCCGAGCTGCGCGAACCTGACGAGGCTCGCCGACTCGACGCCGGGCTGCGCGGCGACGCGCGCGAGTAGCTCGCCGTAGAAGGCGCGCCCCTCCTCGGTCTTGTAGCGCAGCAGCCCCAGGTCAACCGGCACCGTCAGCGCGCGCTCGACGCGGAAGCCCGGGTCGATGGTGTGCGCGCTCACGAGCGAGCGTATGAAGAGGCCCGCGCAGACGAGCAGCACGACCGAGAGCGTCACCTGCGCCGTCACGAACGCGGCGCGCAGACGCGAGCGGCGCGAGCCCGCGCGCGCGAGCGCGTTCTCCGTCTTGAGGGCCGTCACGATGTCGATGCGCGAAGCCTGGAGCGCGGGCGCGAGCCCGAAGGCCATCCCCGCCC
>CAXTSK010000695.1:1128-1798 GCA_964246655.1 uncultured Pyrinomonadaceae bacterium | reverse complement strand
TGATCGTCGCGCCGGGCGGCGGCGAGGCGAGATAGTCGAGCCGCAGGTCGAGCGAAGCGACCGGCGTCCCCGCCGCGTAAGAGAGCATCAGGTCGTTCGCCCACAGCGCGAGCAGCAGCCCCGCCGCCCCGCCGAGACACGAGAGCATGACGCTCTCCGTCAACCACTGCCGCACGAGCCGCGCACGCCCCGCGCCGAGCGCCTGCCGGATGGCCGTCTCGCGCCGCCGCACGGCCGCGCGCGCGACGAGCAGCCCCGCGATGTTCGCGCACGCGATGAGCAGCACGAGCCCGAGCACCGCCATCACAATCCCTGCGACCGGCAAAGCCTGCTCGCGGTCGGACGGATCCATGCCGCCGCTTAAAGGCAGGAGTTGGACTCGCCGCAAAGCCTCCGCGCCGACGCGCCCGCCGTTGGCCTCGGCCACGCGCCTTGCTATACCCGACAGTTCCGCCGCGGCCTGCTCGCGCGTGACGTTCGCTTTGAGCCGCGCGAAGACTGCGAGCCAATGGCTGTTGCGACGCCGCAGCACGTCCTCGCCGCCGCCCTCGTCCAGCATCCGCCCGGCCTCGGGCGGGTTGAGCACGACGTGCGTCGAGAGCGGCACCCACAGCTCGCGGCTCAAGCCCACCTCCGTCCCCGCGAACCCCTCGGGCGCGACGCCCACGAC
>CAXTSK010000695.1:347-1118 GCA_964246655.1 uncultured Pyrinomonadaceae bacterium | reverse complement strand
GGGGGGGGTGGGTGGGGGGGGGCTGGGCCCCCCCCCCCACGACCGTGAAGCCGAGCCCGTTGAGGGTGATTTGCTGCCCGACTATCCCCCGGTCAGAGTCGAAGCGCGTCCGCCACAGGTGATGACTGAGGACGACGACGCGCGCGGGCTCGCGCCCCTCCGCTTCGACGAAGACGCGCCCCGCGTGCGCGCCCACGCCGAGCACGTCGAAGTAGTTGGCCGTCACGAACTCGCCGCGCACGAGTTCCGGCTCGCCGCCGCGCACGAGCGAGAACTCGCTCGTACCCGTCGCGGCCGCCATCCCTTCGAAGCCCTGCGCCTGCTCGCGGTAGTCGAGGTAGTCCGGGTAAGACGACGGCGCGCGCAGCCACACCAGCCGCTCGTGCCCCTTGACGACGGGCACCTCACGCAGCAGCACCGCGTTGAAGAGGCTGAAGACGGCCGTGTTGACGCCGATGCCGAGCGCCAGGCTCACGACCGACACCAGCGTGAACCCCGGCGACCGCGCCAGCATCCTCAGCCCGTACCGCACGTCTTGCAGAAGAGTCATCTGCTCACCCCGTTCGCCGTTGTTAGGTGTTGGGTGTTGGGTGTTGGGGAAGATTCGGTTTTTAACCAACACCTAACACCCATCACCCATCATTCGTCACTCGTATCTGAGAGCGACCATCGGATCGACCTTCGTCGCGCGGCGCGCCGGGAAGTAGCAGGCGAGTAGCGCGACGGCCGCGAGCAGCAGCGGCACGGCGACGAAGATCGCCGGGTCGGTGG
>CAXTSK010000695.1:0-301 GCA_964246655.1 uncultured Pyrinomonadaceae bacterium | reverse complement strand
CGCGGGCGCGCCAACGCCGCCGCCACCCCGACGGCGATGCCGACGAGCGTCAGCGCCATGCCCTGGCCGATGACGAGCCGCAGCACGTCGCGCGGCCGCGCGCCCAGGGCGACCCGCAGCCCGATCTCGTGCGTGCGCTGCGCCACCGAGTAGCTCACCACGCCGTAGAGCCCCAGCGCCGCCAGCGCCGCCGCCGCCGCCGCGAAGACGCCGAGCAGCGCCGCCGAGAAGCGGCGCGAGGCGCCCGACTCCGAGAGCCAGCCTTCCATCGGCCAGCGACGCCAGACGTTCCGGAATCTCA
>CAXTSK010000694.1:0-2841 GCA_964246655.1 uncultured Pyrinomonadaceae bacterium | reverse complement strand
GTGAGGAGCGCGGCCACGGCTACACGCGTCCCATCGAAGTTCCAATCAGCAAGGGCGGCGAGGTCGAGGACGAGGCGCTCTCGTCGAAGTTCAAAGGTTAGGGGTTGAATCCAGGGCGCGGGTGAGTTTATGCTGGCGGCCCGGGGGACTTAAACCGATGTGCTGGCTTTCCAGTTCGAAGGTGCGTCTGGCGTTGATCGTCAACGGCCTCTACTTCATCTACCTTTTGACGCCCGCGACGCCGCACACGCGGTCGCGCCTCTTCGCGCACTTGGGCGAGTATCGCGACGCACGCGTCTCGACGAAGACGCCGCCCTCCTACGCCCCGCTCGCGCCGCCGATGTCGGCGCCCCCAAAAGCCGATGTCCATTACAGCAAGGAGAACAACCAGCTCGACGTGTTCCTGACGAACGACCTCACGCTGGTCAGGAAGCCCGAACACACTCTGTTCCTCTCTCCGACCTTCACCACGAGCACGAGCGAGCCGGGGCATCCGCGCTACGTCCTCCTACGCTTTATCTCCTTCTCGGACAAGCAAGTCTTTTCGGAGAAGACTCCGCTGATGATTTCGGCCGACGGCGTGTATAGGTGGGACGACTCCTGGAATGTCGCGTACGGGCAGCCACGCGCGAACACGGACCACCATTCCGTCATGATGGACGGGAGCGGCCACAAGTTAGTCGAGACCATTGGCGTCGAGCTGCCATACGAGACGTTCCTGAACATCATCAGCGCGCGCCAGGTTGTAATCGAGCTAGGCCCAGACACCGCCGAGTTGAACGCCGACCAGATCGAGGCGCTCCGCGACATGCACCGCCGCCTCCCGCAACAGATGGATTACATGCTGCCCCCGGCCGACAAGACCGGCCGGCCCGCGACGTTGGCGGTTGATCCGAAGATTTACAGCCGCCCCCTCAACCCCAAGCCGCCGGTCAAACGTCAATAAGGCTGACGGCGGCGAGGGCGACGGTGGCGCCCGTCCACACCAGAGGGCAAGGGGGTTCTCTTCTTCATGCGGGCCGGGCGTCTCTTCAACCTTCTTCTCGCGCTCCTCGTCACGCTCTCTCTGCCGAACTGCGCTCGGACGCAGAACAGGCCCGCGGCGACGGCAAACACGCGCCTCGTCATCCGAGCCGCGCGGATGCTCGACGCGCGCCGGGGCGTGGTCGTTAACGGCGCCGCAGTAGTCGTCGAGGGCGACCGTGTCACGGCCGTCGGCGCGAACATCCCCGTCCCCGCGGGCGCGAAGGTCATCGACCTCGGCGACATGACGCTCTTGCCCGGCCTCATCGACGCGCACACGCACATCACCTACCACTTCGACCGCACGGGCCGCTTCGGCATCTCATGGGACTCCGGCCCCGAAGAGACGCTCGGCTACGCCAAAGAGAACGCGCGCGCGACGCTCCTGGCTGGCGTCACGACCGCGCGCGACCTCGGCGGCGACTCGCGCGTCGTCACGCGCCTGCGCGACCAGATCAACCGGGGCGAGACGGAAGGCCCGAGGCTCCTCGTCTCCGGCGACCCGCTCACCTCGTCGGTGCTGCGCGGCGCGGGCGAAGACCGCGACGAGCGCGTCAAACGCGTCCGCGAGTTCGTCCGCGCGCGCGTCGCGGAAGGCGTGGACGTGATTAAGATTTTCGAGGGCGTGGACGAGACGGGCGTGCCGGTCTTCAACACGCAGGAGATAAGTGTGGCGGTCGAGGAGGCTGCGCGCGCAGGGCTCCGCGTGGCCGTCCACGCGCACGAGGCGGCCGCGGTGAAGGCCGCGGTGCGCGGCGGCTGTGCCTCCGTCGAGCACGGCTCTTTCCTCGACGACGAGGCCGTGCGTGAACTCGCCAAGCGCCGCGTCGCGCTCGTCCCCACGCTCTACCTGCCGACGCACTACCTCGAACATCGCGAGCGCTTCGTCGCCTTCGACCCCTTCACTTGGTCTTTCTTCGAGCGGCTGCAAGCCAACAACCTCGCCAACGCCGCGCGCGCGAAGAAGGGCGGCGTGTGGCTCGTCTCCGGCTCCGACGCCGTCGCGGGACTCCACGGTCACAACCCGCGCGAGGTCATCTGGCTCGTCAAAGCCGGCCTCACACCCGCCGAGGCCCTCCGCGCCGCGACCGTGGACGCGGCGAGCCTGTTAGGCTTAGAGGGGAAAGTCGGTGAACTCAAACCCGGCGCGTTCGCAGACCTCATTGCCGTCTCAGGCGACCCGACGAAAGATATCAGCGCCGTCGAGCGTGTCGTCTTCGTGATGAAGGGCGGACGGGTCGTGAAAAGTGAAAGCCCGCTAAAGGACTAGAAGTGGCCGCGGAGTTTTTCGTAGGTGGCGCGGAGGTCTTCGGGGATGACGCGGGTCTCGCCGACGGTCGTCATGAAGTTGGCATCGCCCGACCAGCGCGGGAGGAGGTGGAGGTGGAGGTGGTCTGAGACGCCCGCGCCCGCGGCCTGACCCAGATTCATGCCGAGGTTGAAGCCGTGCGGGCGGTACACCTCCGCGAGGATGCCTTGCGCGCGCTTCGCCAAATCCATCAGCTCGTCGGAGGTCTCTTTGGCCAGAGCGGCGAAGTCGGCCGTGTGCTCGAAGGGCACGATCATGAGGTGGCCGCTGGTGTACGGGTAGATGTTGAGGATGACGAAGTTGAGGCGCGCGCGGTGGAGGATGGAGGTTGACTCGTCGTCGCCGCGCGCGGGCAGCGCGCAGAAGACGCAAGACTCGCCGAAGCCGGTCTTCTCTCCGCTCGCCCCCTTGATGTAGTCGAAGCGCCAGGGTGTGTAGAGCCTGTCCAAACCTTCCCCTTGTCGTCCGTCTTCCCATGCGCGAGGTCTAAGGTCTCACGCGAGTGGCTG
>CAXTSK010000693.1:0-2850 GCA_964246655.1 uncultured Pyrinomonadaceae bacterium | reverse complement strand
AACGGCGACCCACGTCCCGCACACTCTCTGCGCGCGTCGAAGCCACTCGGAGGTTCCCCGTCAGCAGTCATAAAAAAACTTGTCAGCTCTCGCCCGCCGACTCCCGTGCGCGGCGCCGCCGACGCTCGGCCTTCTTTTTCAATAAGTCGGAGCTGTCAATATTAGTCTCTTCCATTAACGGTAAACATCTCTGCGATGCCCGACCCGAATCACTTCAACAACCAGCCTGTCGGCGTGTACGGTATAAATTACCCGATAAGAGCCCTCTCTTATGCGGTATTGACCTTCCGCGCCGACAAGCTTACGAACGCCGACGGGGAAAGGGTTGACGCGTAGAGCTTCCACCGCCCTTGAGACACGTATCACAGCCTCTCGCGGGAGGCGGCGCAGTTCTTTCTCTGCCGAAGGCTTCCACCGAATGTCGTACTCGTTTGAAGACACACCGGGACTCTACCACGTCCGAGCCACGACAAAGTTTAGGACTCAAATAAGCCCGTCACGCTTCAGCCCGGCCATTACCTCATCGTGTGAGATGGTCGGCTCGTCGCGGCGTTCGGCAACCGCGGCGAGGTCTTCAATGTCCTCAAGCAGTTCTCTAAACTCTTCAATTGGAAGGATGACGGCGGTCTTTTCCCCGTCAGGGTTCGTGATGTATTGAACTTCCGACTCAAGCTTCTTCAGGTCTAACATTTCTCTTCCTCCGGCTTGGTTACATTTTGCCAATAACATCCGACTTAACCAAACACTCGCGGGAGGCGGGGGCGCCAGTCTTTGGGGAGGAGGTATTCCATGGCGTCGTCCACGGTGACGATACCGGCGATGTCCCCGGCGTCGTCCACGACGGGCAGCGCGAGGAGGTTGTATTCGGCGATGGTCTCGGCCACCTCGCGCGCGGGGTCTTTGGGGTGCGCGAACTGGAACTCGTCGCGCATGACCTGGGAGAGCAGGAACTCCGGGTCGGCGAGGATGAGGCTCCGGAGAGCGATGACGCCCGAGAGCTTCCAGGAGTCCTCGTCCTCGACGACGTAGAGGTAGTAGATCATGTTCGGCGTCTCGGCCATCTCCCTGAGCCGCGCCAGGGCCTCGCCCGCCGTCAGGTGTTTGGGGAGCACGACGAACTCGGTCGTCATCAACCCGCCCGCCTCGTCGTCCTCGTAGGGGAGAAGTTCCTGCACGTCGGCCTTCTCCTCGTGCTCCATGCGTTCGAGCAGGTCTTCGGCCTTCTCCTCCGGCAGGTCTCCAAGCACGTCGGCCGCTTCGTCGGGCGACATGTGTTCGAGGATGTCGGCGGCGCGCTCCTCCTCCATGTCGCCGATGATGCGCGCCTGGTCTTCGGCGTGCATCTCTTCCAGCGTCTCGGCGGCGGTCTCGTCGTCCAGCGCCTCGATGACTTCGGAGCCGTGATGACGCGACAACGCCTCGGCGAGCCGCGCGATCTCGACGGGGTGGAGGCGCGCGAGCTTGTCGCGCGAAGATTTCAACTGGACGGTCGCGGCGTCGGTCGCGAGGTAACCCACGTCGGCCCAGTCGATGACCTCGACCGGTCGGTTCGTGCCGACGAAGTTGTGCGGGGTGAGCCGGCGCCAGAGGCCCGCGAGCGTCACGTCGGCGCCGGTGACGAGCCACTCGCCGCCCGACTCGATGAGCTGCACGTCGTTGACGCGCACGACGCGCTTGCCGTCCACGTCGATGAGCTGCTTGTCGAGCACGTCGCGGGCGAGCAGCACCTCGCCCTCGCGCCGCGCGAAGCGGCGCAGGTCGAGGATGTCCGAGTTGAGCCGGACGCCCGATACGTCGATGCGCGCGACGCGCGCGCGCGGGACGAAGAAGTCGCGGCGCTGGTAGCGCGCCACGATCCCCATCACCGGCGGGTGGTCTTCGCCCAGCCGGACGATCACGTCCTTGAGCGTCGCCACCCGCTCGCCCTCGACCTCGCGGACGGGGCGCCCGAGCACTTGCGAGAGATAGAGCATAGGCCGAAAAAGGTCGTTACTTATCAGTCAGTTCAGATGGCGGAATGATAGCACGGCGCGCCGGGAACAGGGCCGGGCTTGTACAAAAAGCTTCCGCGGCCGCGGCGGGGTGTGGTAGAGATGGCCCGCACGGTCGCCCGCAAGTCAACTCGCAGCCCCGTTCACAGTCTCCCCGGCGCGGAACACGCTGCGCCCTCCGGCAGTCGCCGGGCGGGACTCTCACCTTCAAGAGGAAAGAGCCATGAGCCAGCCCCAAGCGGACGGCGGCGCCTCGCCGCGGACGACGCCCGGCGTAGAGTTCACGCAGGAGATACGCTTCGCCGTCGTCATGTACGGCGGCGCCTCGCTCGCCATCTACATGAACGGCGTCGCGCAGGAACTACTCCGCCTCGTGCGCGCGACGGCCCCCGAACGCCCGCGTCTCGACGGACTCCCGCCGCTGTCCGCACACCTGCCCGCCGAAGAACTCAAGGGGAGCGAGCGCGTCTACCGCAAGCTCGGGCAGATTCTGGCGCGCGGTGAGAAGCCGCTGCCGCTCCACACGGTGACGGACGGACACTCTTTGCAGACGCGCTTCGTCATCGACATCCTCACCGGCACGTCGGCCGGTGGGATCAACGCCGTCTATCTCGCCAAGGCGCTCGCCAACGACCAGTCGCTCGCCGAACTGAAAGGACTGTGGGTCGCGGAGGGGGACATCGGCGTGCTCCTCAACGACGCGAAGTCGGACGAGGGGCTCGACCTCGGCGGGCAGAAGCCGCCGCGCGCGCTGCTCAACGGCCGGCGCATGTACTTCAAGCTGCTCGAAGCCCTGCGGGGCATGGACTACGAGGCGGCCGGGCGGGGGGGCGCGGGGGCGGGCCGCCTCGTAGTCCAT
>CAXTSK010000692.1:0-2852 GCA_964246655.1 uncultured Pyrinomonadaceae bacterium | reverse complement strand
CCTGGTTCATGCTGGCGTCGTGTCAGCCTGAGTCCAACTCATGACTCGGATTGACTTATGGCAGTGTGGACAATTCAGCCGGGAGGACTCGGCAGCGGCAGAGAGTTGGAAGGGTGCAGAATCATCACGGCCCCGGCCGGCACGAGGGTCTCGTACCTATTCCTCCCCCCTTCCAGGCTCGGGAGCGGAACACTAGGCTCGCACAACACATCCAAGCCCCCGACGATTACCGGGATACTTTATAAGCTCATGGTCTGGACTGTATTCTCCAAAACAAAACCACCCATAGCCCCGCCGCCGGGTACGATATGGCATGGAGAGTGCAGCAACGAGTTGGGGGATGAGGAGGGGTCGTGGACGGCCGAGGCAGGCGGCGGGCCGCCGATAAAGCCGCCTAAAAAGAGCAGCGCCAAGTCAAAGAGTAGCGCCAAGTCGTCTAGCAAACTATCTCAGAAGTCGCCTCGCAAACCACCGTCTAAGAAGTCACCTCGCAAACCAGCTTCTAAAAAGAGCAGGGCCAAGGCATCCTCCTCTTGACGCACCTCTGGGAGGCGAATAAAGCCGGATGACCTCGCGCTCGACTCCCGGAACGGACACGTGAAGACGAACCGGGCGCCCGTACGGCCGCGCCCCGCGCGGGCGCCCGATTCGACAACCGCCGACCTGACCTTTCACACGGGAGGCACGCCATGAGAGAGAATGGACTTCGACGTACGCCGGGCGTGACGTGGCGCTCGACGAAGGCGGCTCGCCCTCGGAGGCCGTTGCCGGCCGTCTGCCTGTTCGCCCTCTTCACGGTCATTCTCTTTGCCGGCCTGCCGTTTACGCCGAGCGTATCTTTCGCCGCCGGCCCAGAGCCTCGTCACGCGCCTCCTCGGCTCGCGGCGCAGGCGACTTCGCAGCAGGAGGCGGCCGCTCCGCTCGCCCCCGTCGAGCGCGAGTTGAAGGGCGGCGAGTCACACTCCTACCGCATCAACCTCGCGGCGGGGCAGTTCCTCCACGCGCTCGTCGAGCAGAAGGGCATAGACGTGGAGGTGCTCGTGTTCGGCCCAGACGGCCGGCAACTCTCCGCCGCCGACAGCCCGAACGACCTCTGGGGCCCGGAGCCGCTCCTCGTCGTCGCCGAGGCCGCGGGCGACTACCGCGCGGTCGTGCGTGCGCCTAACCCGACGGCCGTGCCGGGTCGCTACGAGATTAAGCCTTACACGCTGCGCGAGGCGACGCCCGCCGACAGGCAGTACGCCGCCGCCGAAAAGTTATTCGAGGAGGGGCGCAAACTTCGCGCGGGACAGACGGCCGCCGAACGGCGTGCGGCGGTCGAAAAATACGAGCAGGCCATCCCGCTCTATCGCGCCGCCGGGGACACCTACAGGCTGGCGCTCTCACGCCTCGCCATCGGGTTAGCCTACGCGCGCGTGGACGAGGCCCGTCTGGCGCTCGCAGATTTCGACGAGGCTCTTTCGCTGGCGCACGCGCTCGGAGACCGTCGGCTCGAAGCCGGGGTCGAGACCTTTCTCGGCGGGATGTACGACATCCTGGGCGAGCCCGTGAAGGCCCTCATGCACTACGACCGCGCGCTGTCCCTGTCGAGGGAGAGCGGCAACGGCCTGACTGAAGCCAACACCCTGAACAACATCGGGTTGATCTATTTCAACGTCGCCGACTGGCAGAAGTCGCTGGAGTATTGGTCGCAGGCTTTCACGCTCTTCAGGTCGCTCGGCTACCAGCGGCAGGAGGGCGTGGTACTAAGCAACATCGGGCTGGCCTACAACATGCTCGGCGAGCCGCAGGAAGGGTTGCACTACCTGGAAGAGTCGCTCAAGCTGTCGCGCGCCATCGGCGACCGCAACGGCGAGTCACTGGCGCTCAGCAACATCGGCACCGCCTATTACAAGATGGGCGACTTCACACAAGCGCTCGACTTCTACAACCGCGCGCTTGAGATACAGCGGGCCTTCGGCAACCGCGGGCGCGAGGCGGACACGCTCGACCGCATCGGCTCCGCCTACGCCGCCTCAGGGCAGCCCGCAAAGGCTTTGGAGTACCACCAGCAGGCGCTCCCGCTTCAACACGCCGCGGGCAACCTGCGCGGTGAGGCCATCTCACTCAGGAACCTCGGCAACGCCTACAACCTCCTCGGCCAGCCCGAGAAGGCTCTGGAGAACTTCAACCGCGCGCTCCCGATGTTCCAGGCGGTCGGCGACCTCAACGGCGTCGGCCTCGTCCTAGAAGGCATCGCGCGCGCCGAGCGCTCCATCGGCGACCTCGGGGCGGCGCGCGAACACGCGGAGCAGGCCATCGCCGCAGTCGAGCAGGTGCGCGCGCGCGTCACCAGCGGCCAGATGCGCTCGGCCTACCTCGCCTCGCGCCACGACGCCTACCGCTTCCTTATCGACCTGCTGATGCGCATGCACCAACTCAAGCCCGCCAAAGGCTTCGACGCCGCCGCGCTCGAAGTGAGCGAGCATGCACGCGCCCGCAACCTGCTTGAGCTGCTGACCGAGTCCGGCGTAGACATACGCCAGGGAGCAGACCCGCAGCTCACTTCGCGCGAGCATGAGCTGTCGCGACAGCTCGCGGCCAAGGCCCAGCGCATCACGCAGCGCAACACGCCGGAGCAGCTCGCCACGCTCAACAAGGAGATCGCCCAGCTCGAAGCAGATTACGAGCAGGTGCAGGGCGCCATCCGCAAGAACAGCCCACGCTACGCCGCCCTGGTGCAGCCCGCGCCGCTCAAGCTCGCGGAGGTTCAGCGTCAACTGCTCGCCCCGGACACGCTGCTGCTTGAGTACGCGCTCGGCGACGAGCGCAGCTCCGTGTGGGCGGTCACGATAGAGAAGCTCGCGAGCCGC
>CAXTSK010000691.1:1385-2855 GCA_964246655.1 uncultured Pyrinomonadaceae bacterium | reverse complement strand
GGCCCCCTCGGCGCATCAGGCGATTTGAAATTTCAAATCTCAAATTTCAAATTGTTCACACACCTTCCGGGCGTGCCATGCCCCGGCGGCGCGCTCGCCTTGCGTGACCCCCAAGCCGCGTTTTCACAACGTGCCGCGCTCCACTTCACGAAGGGCGTCCTGGCCCTGCTCCTCCTGCTGCTCGCCGCCGTCATCGTCAACGCTCAGGATGCGACGCGGGGCGAGGAGTTGGTCGTCGAGGGCCAGCACGCGGGCGACGTATTCGGGATGGGGCGGAGCGTGCGCGTGCGCGGCGACGTGCGCGGAGTCATCGCGTTCGGCGGCGACGTGATCGTCGAGGGGCGCGTCGAGGGCGACGCGGCGGCCGTGGGCGGTTCGGTCGTGCAGCTCAACGGTTCGCACGTCGGCGGCGACGTGATCGTCTTCGGCGGCGAGTACCGCAACGAGGGAGGCAACCGCGGGGCGGCGGGCAAGACGCTGATGTACGCGGGCTACGAGCAGGAGTTGCGCGAGCTTGCGCGCAACCCCGCGTCGCTCCTGACGCCGGAGTTCTCGCTCGCCTTCGTCGGCTGGCGTCTGATGGCGGTGCTCTTCTGGTTCATCGTCTCCATCGCCCTGACGGCCGTCAGCCCGGGCGCGGTCGGGAGGGCGGCGGTGCGTCTGCAACTGACGCTGCCGCGCGTGGCGCTCATCGGGCTGGTGGGCGCGCTGGTGTTGGGGCCGGGCGTGACCTCGGCGCTGCACTTCCTGCCGCCGGCGCTCGCGGCGCTCGTCGGCGTGACGGCGCTCCTGCTCATACTGCTCTCGTATCTTTTCGGCCGCGTCGTCATCCACGCCGCGACGGGCCGCTGGCTCCAACGCGTGCTGCTCCCCGAAAACCGGCGCTCCGAGTCGGTCGCACTCCTGCTCGGCGCGGCCTTCTGGGCGGTTGTCCTCGCGCTCCCCTACGTCTGGCCCTTCGTCGTCGTCGCCCTCGTCGTCTTAAGCCTCGGCCTCGCGCTCACCGCCCGCTACCGCATGTTTAGTAGACAGTAGACAGTACGGCATGCCGCCCCTACGGGGCTTAGGTTGTGATAACAGCCGTAAGCTATAAACATCTCGCCCCTAACGAGGCTCCGAACTGTCTACTGCCTTACTGCCTTGCTTGTCCCCTTCCGGGGCGCGTGTTAGCATCGGCCCGTTTCGCCACGGGGAGGCTTTCGGCTCATACTCTTGCGCGCTTACGTTCCTGAACACAGGCGAGTCACTGCGCCGACGTTGCTGCTGATGCTCGTCTGCGCGGTCGTCTTTTTGGCCGCGCCCGCGCGCGCGCAGCAGCAGACCAACCCCGTCGACCGCAAGGTCGAGAACCCCGTCACCGACACGCCCAACGTCAACCCGCTCTCGCAGGACAGGCCCGGGCGCGCCCCCCCCCCCCCCCCCCCCCCCCCCCCCCCCCTACGCACGGCGCCCCCCCCCCCAGAAACTGGG
>CAXTSK010000691.1:0-1375 GCA_964246655.1 uncultured Pyrinomonadaceae bacterium | reverse complement strand
CCGGCGAGCAGGGGACGCAGCCGGCCGACGAGATCGTGGTGCGCTCCGACAAACAGACCGTCACCGGCGAGGAGGGCAACCACGTCACCGTCTTCGAGGGGAACGTGGACGTGCGCGTCGGCATCTACCGCCTCCAGGCCGACAAGGTGACCGACTACGAGGGCAAGAGCCGCGTCGTCGCCGAGGGCAACGTCGTCCTCGACCAGGGCGAGTTCCAGCGCATCACCGGCTCGCGAGCCGAGTGGAACTACGCGACCAAGGTCGGCACCTTCGAGAACTCGACCGGCTTCACCAACCAGACGCAGGACGGCACGATCATGTACTTCACCGCCGACCGCGTCGAGAAGGTCTCGGGTGACACCGTCGTCATCATCAACGGCGAGGTCACGGCCTGCGGCGACGACGAGGTGCCGAAGTGGAGTTTTAAGACCGCGCGCGCCACCATCAAGCTCGCCGACAAGGTGAAGATGAGTAAGCCGCGGCTGCTCGTCAAGGGCGTGCCGGTCTTCATACTTCCCTACGCGTCCGTCTCCATCAAGCAGCGCGACCGCGCCTCCGGGTTCCTGACGCCGACCTTCTCGGGCTCGGGCGAGAAGGGCATGCGCTTCTCGGGCGCTTACTACCAGACCTTGGGCCGCTCGGCCGACATCACGTTCCGCAGCGACGTGTACACGAAGCGCGGTCTCGGCTTCGGCGCGGACATGCGCACGCGCGCCAACTCGCGCTCGTTCCTCAACCTCGGCTTCTACACCGTCAGGGATCGCGTGCTGGGGCCGAAGGAGGATGCCGACCATCCCGACCAGGGCGGTTCGAGTTTTTATGTTGACGGCGTCCACTACTTCCCGAACGGGTTCCTCGCCGCCGCCGACATCAACATCACTTCGAACCTCGCGTTCCGGCAAATCTTCTCCGACTCGATCCAGCTCGCCATCTCGCCGGAGGAGCGCTCGCAGGTCTTCGTCAACAAGAACGTCGGCGCCTACTCCTTCAACTTCATCGCGCGCACGCAGGTCACATCCATCCCGACCATCCGCGTGCGCACGCGGAGCCTGCCCGGCATCTCGTTCGAGAAGCGGCCGGGGCTCGTCTCGTGGCTGAAGGAACGGCTTCCCGTCTACTTCTCCTATGACAGCAGCGTCGAGGGCGTGAGCCGCAAGGAGACGGTCGAAGACCTCGGGACGTTTTTGGCCGAGGGGAACCAGAACCCGATCATCACGCCGTCCATCGTGCAGCGGCTCGACTTCCGCCCGACGGCGACGCTGCCGCTCGACGTGAACGGCTGGGGCCTGACGCTGACGGCGCGCGCACGCGCGACCTACTACTCGAACTCCATCGACCCTTTGACGCGCCTCGTGCTCGCGAAGGACGTGACGCG
>CAXTSK010000690.1:0-2858 GCA_964246655.1 uncultured Pyrinomonadaceae bacterium | reverse complement strand
GCTTCCAGGTGCTGTTGTCGCGCCACTCGGGGCAGCGGGACGTGGCGGTCGGGACAGACATCGCGAACAGGAATCGGGCGGAGACGGAGAACCTGATCGGCTTCTTCGTGAACATGTTGGTGCTGCGTGGGGACTTAAGTGGAGACCCGACGTTCGGCGAGGTGGTGCGGCGTGTGAAGGAGGCGGCGCTGGGCGCCTACGCGCATCAGGACGTGCCTTTCGACAAGCTGGTCGAGGAGTTGCAGCCGCAGCGCCAGCCCGGCAGGACGCCGTTCTTCCAAGCCGTGTTCGTCCTTCAGAACACGCCGACGGAACAACTGAAGCTGCCGGGGCTGACGGTCGATGCCGTCTCGACGGGTGACCAGGTGGTGAGGTTCGACGTGTCGCTTGTAATGAGTGACACCGCGGACGGCCTCCGCGGCTATTGGACGTATAGCACGGACGTGTTCGAGGCCGAGACGATCAGGCGCCTGCACCGCCACTTCGAGACGCTGCTGGCTGACATCGTGGCACGACCCGAGGCGCGCATCTCCGCTCTAGAGATGATCCCGGAGGCCGAGAAGCAGCAGCGCGCCAAGGAAGAGCAGCAGTGGGAAGAGGCGAGCGTCAAAAAGCTTTTGACCGTCGGGCGCAGGCGTATCAGCCTGCCGGGCGGCACCGCCTAAGGCGGACGATAAAGGAGAGAACAGAGTGTCAAGCGCATTGGAGAATAGCCCGGCCGATATCGGTCGGTTCAAAGCGTCGAGGCGACAGCCGATGCGGCTGACGGCGCAGGCTTTGGTCAGTTGCGCGCCGCTGCGCGAGGGTTGCGACCTCCCCGTCGTCATGCGCCCGGCCGTCGAGGGTGTCAACCTCGTGAGCTGGGCCGAGGGGAACCGGCAGTCGATCGAGTCGGAGTTGCTGCGGTACGGCGCGGTGCTGTTCCGCGACTTCACGGTCAACTCCGTCTCACACTTCGAGCAGTTCGCGCGCACGGCTGCGGGCGAGTTGATAAAGTACGGCGAGCGTTCGTCGCCTCGTACGAAACTTGAGGGCGAGGTCTACACCTCTACGGATCACCCGGCCGACCAGCACATCCTGCTCCACAACGAACAGTCGTACACGGTCAACTGGCCGATGAAAATTCTCTTCTACTGCGCACAGCCGGCGCAGGAGGGCGGCGCGACGCCCATCGCCGACAGCCGCAAAATTTACCGACGGCTCGCCCCCGGAATCGTCGAGAAGTTCGCCGAGAAGAAGGTGATGTACGTCAGGAACTACGGCCACGGGCTGGGGCTGCCCTGGCAGGAGGTCTTCCAGACCGACGACCGCGCGGCCGTGGCCGAGCACTGCCGCCGCGCCTCGATAGAGTTCGAGTGGATGGCCGACAACTGCCTGCGGACGCGACAGGTACGCCCGGCGCTCAGGCAACACCCGAAGACGGGCGAGACCGTCTGGTTCAACCACTCCTTCTTCTTCCACCTATCGAGCTTGGAAGCCTCCGTCCGCAAGTCGATGCTCGCCGTGGTCAGCGAGGAGGACGTTCCTTTCAACACCTTCTACGGCGACGGCTCGCCCATCGAGCCATCTGTGCTCGAAGAGATACGCGAGGCGTTCCGGCAGGAGACCGTCTCCTTTCCCTGGCAGCAGTCGGACGTTCTGCTGCTGGACAACATGCTCGTGGCGCACGGCCGCGAGCCGTTCGCCGGGCCGCGCCGCATCGTCGTCGCGATGGCGGAGCCCTCCGGCGGCAAAGTCAACGATTAACCTCACACACCTGAACAGAGGGTCAGCACATGCAGACAGAAATCATCGAGGGCTTTCGCCTCTCACCCCAACAAGCCGCTCTCTGGCCTTTGCAGCAGGGCGGGGGCACGGCCTTTCACACGGGGTGCGCCATCCGGCTGGAGGGGCCCCTGTCGGCCGAGACGCTCACGGACTCTTTGCGTGAGGTCGTCGCACGACACGAAATCCTGCGCACCGTCTTCAGGCGTGTGCCGGGCATGAACCTGCCTGTACAGGTCATCCTCGACGAGCCCGCGATCTCCTACCGCGAGATAGACCTCAGCGGCTGGGGCGAGCAGGAGCAGGAGGCTGCCTGCGAGGGGCTGCTCGTGGAAGAAGGCCGCCTCTGCTGTGACCTGGAGCAGCCGAGCTTGGTGCGCTTCACCCTCGTGAGATTGAACGCGCGCAGTCACAGACTGATGATCAGCATGCCGTCAGTCTGCGGCGACGCGCGGACTCTCAGAAATCTCTTCGACGAGATAAGCCGCCTCTACACCTCCGGCGCGGGACAGGATGAACTCGGCGAGACGTTGCAGTACGTGGACGTATCGGAGTGGCAGCACGAGTTGCTGGAGTCGGAGGACGCGCCCGAGCGGCAGCATCAGCCCGACCCGCCCGCCGAAGCTTTGAGCTTACCGTTCGAGGCCAGACCCGACGAAGGGGCAACCTTCGAGCCCGAGTACATAGAACTAAACCTCGGCCCCGAGCTCACGGCACAGATCGAGGCCGTCGCCGAAGCGCACAGCGCCTCCGCCGCGGCGTTCCTGCTGGCGTGCTGGCAGACGCTGCTCTGGCGATTGACGGAGCGCCCCGACATCGTCGTTGATGCGCTCAGCGAGGGCCGAAAGCTCGAACACCTGCGCGGCGTCTTAGGGCCGCTGGCGAAGTACATGCCCGTTCGGACGCGCCTTGAAGGTGGCCTGCGCTTCAGCGAGGTTCTGGAGTCCGTTAATAAATCCTTGAACGCCACGGCGTCGCCGCAGGAGTTCTTTTACAGCAGGCGCGAGGCGGACGCCGAAGGGCTTCCGACGGACGCGGGCATCGGGTACGACTACGAGGAGTGCGCGGGCGCTCTCGGCTCCGGCCCGCTCTCC
>CAXTSK010000689.1:0-2859 GCA_964246655.1 uncultured Pyrinomonadaceae bacterium | reverse complement strand
CCTCCGCGTCGGCGGGGACGCCCGCGCGCGCGAGCGCGTCTTCGAGCGCGCCGCCGACCACGCCGTCGAGAATATTGTCCAGACGCCGCCGCTCGCCCGCCGCCTCGCGCGTCAGCCGATACCGGACTCTGAACTTGTGCAGGTTGACCGTTGGCATCATTCGTAAAAGCTTCGTCAACCGACGTTGCTGTCGCGGCCCGCGCGTGCGTTGCCGACGGAAGTTCCCGCCTCGGGCCGTCCCACAATCGAGCCGCGCCCGAGCTGCGCGGCGCCGAGCTGTATGGTGCGGAATCCGCCGCCGCGCCCGATGATCGAGGTCAGCTCGACGTGCAAACCGACGCCGACCCTCAGGCCCGCGTCAACCGTGCAGAGGTCGAAGAGCGTGTGGGCCGGGCGGTGAACGTCGAGGATGTGGCGCACCACGTTCAACTGCTCTTCATTGAGAGAGGCCGGGACGATGACGCTGAAGCGGTGTGCGTGTGTCTCGAAGGCGTCTTCGATGTCTTCGCCGAAGATGGGTGAGATGTCCGGCTCGCCGAGCGCGCCGCCGACGCGGAAGCCGCCGCCAAGAATCGCGCTCGACTCAAGCCCCGCGCCCGCGCCGCCGACGATGGCGCCGCCCATCCCGCGCAGGCGGAACTTCTCGATGATGATGACCTTCGTCCGCGTGTAAATCTCAAGCATCCGGCGCAGGCCCGGCACCGTGCCGCGGAAGCGGAAGAGCCACGCCGCCTCTTCGATCATCGTCCGGCGGCACTCTTCGTCCCAACGCTCGTCGAGGACGAGGCCGAGGAAGCCCGCGAGCCACGGCAAAAGCTCCTCCGGCGCGCCGCGCGGGTCGAGCAGGGCGCGCCGTGCGTCGGCGCGCGCCTCAAGCTCCCCGAGCGTGCCCTCGACGATGGCGAGGTATCTTTGAAGGAAGGAGGCCGTCGCCTCCTCGCGCGAGAAGGTGCGCGGGATGCGGCGGAGGTAGTCGTGCGTCGGGTACTCTGCGCGCAGCGCGCGCACACGCGGCGTGAAGCGCGTGTTGCCCTTCAACTCCAAAGTCACCCAGAGGTAGCGGCCCGGCCCCGCGAGCGCGGGCGCCTCGTACGTCTCGAACGGGTCGTCGGCCTCGAAGCGCGCCCAGGGCAGCTCGCGCCCCGTCGCGCGCCGGTAGAGAGTCTGCGGGACGGCCGCCGGGACGAGCGAGAGCGGCGGCATCGGCGGCGAAAGGTCGGGCCGCCAGATTTCGAGGTTGACGAGGTTGGCCGGCGGCGTGCGCGCGAGCGAAGGCCCCTCGGGCGGCTCGTCGGCCGCGACGCAGTGCAGACGCAGCTCCGTCTCTTTCGGGACGCAGGCGTCGAGGAAGACGCGGCCCCAGTTGGTCTGGAACTCGCCGCTGTCGAGGCGGAAGGTCGTGACGCGCCCCGACGAGAGGTAGCGGACGCGCGCGGCGACGGCGTGACGCAGGCCGCGCGTCGTCCAGAAACCGATGCGGCCGTCGGGCGTGCAGACGATGCCGCGGCCGTCGTAGCCGCGCCCCTTCAGCGCCGCCATCTCGTCGGTCGAGTGTGCCGTCAGGCGGAAGCGCCTGAAGTCTTCGCCGGGCCGTCGCGCGACGACGAGCACGGAGCTTCCGGTCTGCTCTTCATTGCGTGCGGCCGCGCCGGTCTGGAATTCGAGGTCGGTGGCGAAGGGCACGGCGAAGGCGCGCGCGGGCTCCTTGAAGGGGACGACGCGCGCGTCCACCGTGCCGCCTTTGTCGAGAAGATAAATTTCATCCGACGGCGAGACGGCGAGGCGCGTCGGCGTCGTGACCTCGGCGGGAAGTTCGAGCTGCGTCGGGCCGGTGCGCGCGTCCAGCTCGAAGAGTCCGGCGGGCTCTTCCGTCAAGGCGACGACGACGCGCCCGCGGGACGCGAGGTCAACGGGGCGCGCGGCGAACTGTATGGCGCGTACGAGGCGCAAGCCCCAGAGGTCGAAGACGAGGACGCGGCGCGTGCCGGACTCCGCGACGAAGAGGCGGTCGTCTTCGTCGCAGGCCAAACCGCGCGGCTCGTCGAGCGCGCCCGTCTCCTCTTCGGCAGGCGCGAAGTCTCCAAGGTCGGGCGGCTCCGGTGCTTCGAAGAGGTCTGAGGGCGGCTGCGCCTTCGGCGCGCGCAAGGGGTCGTGTGCGTCCCACAGCAAACGCTCGACGCGCCCCTCTTCGGGGACGCTGTGGTAGAGGCGGCAGTAGCAGTCGAAGGCGAGGCCAGCCCCGGGAAGAAGCGGCTGCGACTCGTCGAAAGATTCGTCGGCCCCCGCCTCCTCCGGCTCGACGCGCGCCAGGTGCACCACGTCGCCGTCGAGCGCGGTTCCCTGATGGGCCACGCGGCTCCACTGGTCTTTCGTGTAGATGATGGCGAACGGGCGCGGCACGGGCACGACTGCTAACACTCCTCCCTGATAATCGGGATCGGCACCGGCACCTTCGAAGGCGCGGGCGGGCCGAGGACTTCGCCCGCGTCGGGCACGTCCGGGCCGTCCACGACCGAGATCTCTTCAAGCTCGGGGACTTCGTACATCTCAAGCTCGACCGTGCCCGGCACCCACTTGGAAGTCGCTTCGTTCCAGCCCGCGACTTTCAGGTCTTCCAGAAATTCGACGCCCTCGACTTGCAGCGCGACGGCCTCAAGCTCGGGGCCGTGGACGCGGCGGCCCAAGGGCCAGCCGCCGCCCGCCGGGCCGTAAGGCGGGAGCGGCGCGAGATACTGACGCAGCACCAGCTCGACCCAGCGGCGCACGGCCTCGACGCCGTAGCCGGGCTTGACCTTGAGTCCGACCGCGACGGCGACCTTCCTGTAAGTCGGCGGGATGACGTACAGCTCCGTCGTCACC
>CAXTSK010000688.1:0-2865 GCA_964246655.1 uncultured Pyrinomonadaceae bacterium | reverse complement strand
AGAGCCCGGGGGTTGGGCGTCCCGGGGGGTTCTTTTTCGCGTGCGCGGCTTACCGCCTCAAGACTCTCTGGCAGCCTTGAGACCGCCTCAGAAGATCAGCTTGAGCTGATAGCGGATGACGCGCCCGCCGTTGTCTGCGAGCGAAGTGTTCGGGACGAGGAAGAACCCCGGCGTCGAGGTGTTGACCGACGACGCGATGAAGTTCGACTGGGTCGGGTTCCCATTAGGCGCGAACGGGCTCGAAGCACCCTGCCCGATCTGCGGGTGGTTGAAGATGTTGTAGAACTCCGTCCGGAACTCGATGGTCGTGCTCTCCGTCAACCTCGTCCGCTTCAACACGTTCATGTTCCAGTTGTTGAGCCCGGGCGAGCGCTCGGTGTTGCGCCCGAGGTTGCCCGTACGCGCCACGCTGCCCGACTGGCCCGCCACGAAAGCCGGCAACCCGATGTAGCGCGCCGTCGAGGGGTCAATCGGGGCGTTGTTCGCGTCCGGGTTGACGTAGCCCGTGATGAATCCCTGCGCGTTCACGACGGGCCTGGCCCGCACGCCGGGCTGTCCGGCCGGGTTGAAGTTCGGGCGGTCAACGGTGGCGCCGCTGATGCCGTCCGAGTCCAGCCCGTTGAAGACCGTGAAGGGCACGCCCGACTCGAAGGTCGTCACGCCCGAGAGTTGCCACCCGCCGAGCAGGTGGCCGGCCGCGCCGCGCTGGTCGCGGAAGAACGGCGACTCGATGATGTATGTGAACGTCGCGCGGTGCGGGCGGTCGAAGAGCGACACGGCGCGGTCGAGACGGTCGCCGCCGAAGATCTGCGGCGTCTGGAACGTCGGCTGGTTCGAGAAGCCGTTGGCAATCGAGCTGAAGACCTCGCTCGCGTTGTCGATCAGCTTCGAGTAGGTGTAGGCGCCCGTCAGCATGAAGCTGTCGGAGAAGCGGCGCCGCACCTCGATCTGCCCGGCGTGGTAGATCGACGAGCCGCCGTTCGTGCGGACGCTTCTGGAGCCCTGGATGTTGTCGAGCCGCCCCGAGAGCGGGCAGAGCGTCCCGGCCGGGAACTGCGCCGTCGCCTGCGCGGCCGTGACGGCCGCGGTCGGCGCGCAGTTCGGGTAGCCGGCCGGCGTGTTTAGGCGCTGCTCGGGCCGCACCAGCGGGTTGGCGTCCTCCGAGATGTAGAGCTTCGTGCCCTTCGAACCGACGTAGGAGATGTCGAGGACGGTGTTGTAAGGCAGCTCGCGCTGGATGCCCCCCGACCAGCGCTGGTAGTACGGGTTGACGAGGTTCGACGCGATGAGCGACTGCGCGCTCAGCGGCGTGAGCGCGGCGGCCGTCGTCGGGAGCGACTGTAGGAAGTTCGGCGTGCCGCGCGGCGTCGAGTCCGTGACCGCCGAATTCAACGTCGTCGCGATGATGTTCGGCGAGGAGACCGCCACGTTCGACGCGATGTTGTTAAAGAACGAGTCGTAGCCGATCTGGTAGCCCGCGCGCAGGACGGTCTTCCTCTCGCCGAAGAGCCGGCCGAGCATGCCTCCGCCGGAGGGCGAGTAGGCGATGCCCGCCGTCGGCGCCCAGTTATTCCGGTCGGCCTGCACCTGGTTCGGCAGGGCGTAGGGGCCGAGCCGCGTCGCCGGGTCTACGTTGAAGAGGCCGGTGTAAGCCGACGTGCGCAGCGTGTTGAAGGGCGTGCCGAAGTACTCGTAGCGCAGGCCGAGCGTGAGCGTCAGCGCGTCGGAAGCCTTCCAACGATCCTGGAAGAAGGCCGCCGTGCGGTAGAGCGCGGGGTTGTAGACGGCGCTCCCGAAGTCCTTCGTGGCCACGCCGCCCGAGCCGCCGACGTTATCGACGAAGTTGGCGAAGGCCGAGAAGCCCGTGCTGGCGGCGAAGGTCAACTGGCCGCGCGGGAAGAAGGGCGCGGCCTGCCGCGAAATCTGGCGCAGGAAGTCTACGCCGCCGCGGAAGGTGTGGTTGCCCTTGACGTAGGTCGCCGTGTCCTGCACGACGTAGTTGTTCGCGACGCGCCCCTGCGGGAAGCTCGGCGAGGTGCCGAGAGACGTGATGAGCTGGACGACGATGCGCGGCAGCGTGCCGCCCGGCCCGCTCGGGTCCGTGATGGGGAAGCCGAGGTCGATGCGGTTGTAGGCGAGCCGCGTCTCGTTCGTGAAGACCGACGAGAAGACGTGCGTGTTCGCCAGCAGGAAGTTGTAGTACTTCCCTGTATTGTCGGCATCGAAGCCCTCGAAGGTCGAAGTGCCGACCGTCCCGCCGAACGGGATGAGCTGGCTGTCGGACAGGAAGCGCGCAGAGAACTGGTCACGCGCGGTGAGCTGGCTGTCGAGGCGCGCCTGGAACTGCTTGTCCGTGTTCAGCACCTTGAAGCTTCGGAAGAAAGTGCCGAACTCGATGTCGCCGCGGTTGACGCCGCCGACGGTGCCGAGCGCGATGTTGATGGGGCTGGCGACGCCTACGGCGTTCTGCGTGGCGTCGAGGTAGAGGTCTACGTTGGCGTTCGCCCCCTGCGGGAAGAGCTGGCGCAGGCGCGCGCGCCCGGCCGCGGTCGGCGTCGTCAGCTGCGACTGTGTGTTCGAGCGCTGGCGGTCCTCCTGGTACGCGACGAAGAAGAAGGTCTTGTTGCGGCCGTTGTAGACGCGGCGGCCGCCCTCGCCGAAGCGCGGGAAGATGACCGGGCCGCCGAACGTACCGGAGTAGATGTTCTCGATGCCGAAGGGCAGGCCGCCCGCCGCAATCGCCG
The DNA here is from genome assembly GCA_964246655.1 of uncultured Pyrinomonadaceae bacterium. Taxonomy (GTDB): domain Bacteria; phylum Acidobacteriota; class Blastocatellia; order Pyrinomonadales; family Pyrinomonadaceae; genus QHXN01. The sequence goes on along the minus strand of CAXTSK010000688.1, from coordinate 121 downwards.
GGTCGCGCGACTCGGAGCTGGTGATAGCATCGTCCACGCGCGAGTCGAGCAGGTAGGAGAGCGTGCCGTGGAACTCGTTCGTCCCCGCGCGCGTGATGGCGTTGATGACGGCGCCGCCCGA
>CAXTSK010000687.1:0-2866 GCA_964246655.1 uncultured Pyrinomonadaceae bacterium | reverse complement strand
CCAATGTGGACTGGGGCACGCCGCTGCCGACAGCGGTGGAACCGGATAGCCTGCGGCTCGCGGTCGAGGGGAAGAAAGGGGTCGTGGGCAGCCTCACGCGCGGGAGGCTCCGCCAGACCTGGGGCTTCCCCGTGCGCGTCCCCGTGGTGCGCGGCGGGGAGCTTCGCTACGTGCTGACGGCCGTCATCACGCCGGACGCGCTGGCGAGCGTCGTGGGCCTGCGCGGCCAGCCTAATGATGATTGGGCGCGGGCGGTCGTGGATGCGCAGGGCGTGGTCGTCGCGCGCAGCCGCGAGCAGGAGAAGTTCGTCGGCACGAGCGTGAAAGACACCTTCCTTGAGCGCATGCGCGAGTCGGATGAGGGGCTTTTCCACGACGTGGCGCGTGACGGGACGAACGTCTACGTCGCCTACGGCCACGCGCCCTCGTCGGGCTGGACGACGGTGGTCGCGGTGCCCGCCGCGGTGGTCGAGTCGTCGGCGCACAGCAAGACCTTAGTCATCCTCGGCATCGGGCTCGCGCTGCTCGCGCTGAGCACGTTGGGCGCCTTCGTCATCTCGCGCCACGTGCGGCGCGGGCTGCTGGCCGCGGCCGAGGCGGCCGAGACGATGTCGCGCGGGCACCGGCCCGAGCCGCTGACCTCGAACGTCAAGGAGGTGGCGCAGCTGGGTCGCGCGCTGACGCACTCGGCCGCGCTGCTCGCGCTGCGCGAGCAGGAGCGCGACGAGCAGTTGGCGCGCGTGACGGTCGCGCGCGCGGAGGCCGAGTCGGCGCGACGGGCGCAGGAAGGGCTGCTCAGGAACCTGCGCGAGAGCGAGGCGCGCCTGCAACTCGTCGCCGACCACGCGCCCGTCCTCATCACCTACTGCGGCGCCGACCGCACGTACAGGTTCGTTAACGAGCCCTACGCCGAGCGCTTCGGCCTGCGCGCGTCGCAGGTGGCCGGCCGCCCCATCAAAGAGTTTCTGGGGCCGGAGGCTTACGCCGCCATCGAGCCTTACGTGGAAGCGGTGCTGAGCGGCGAGCGTTTGGAGTTCGAGACCGAGATTCCTTACGAGCAACTCGGCACGCGCCACATGTGGGTCGCCTACGCGCCGGAGTTCGACGACGAAGGAGGCGTGACCGGCTTCGTCAGCGCCATCCTCGACATCACCGAGCGCAAGCGCGCCGAACAGCGTTTGCGCGAGTCGGAGGAGCGCTTCGCGAAAGCCTTCGAGTCGAGCCCGCTCGCCTGCACCATCACTTCTTTGAAGACGGGCCGCCTGCTCGAAGTCAACGAGACCTTCGCGCGCCTCTCGGGCTACACGCGCGAGGAGGCCGTCGGCCGCACGACGTTGGAACTCGGGCTCTGGGCCGAGCCCTCGGATCGGGAGGCGGAGTTGGCCGTCGTCGCGCAGCAAGGACGCATACGCGACGTGGAGTATCGCTTCCGCATGAAAGACGGAAGGGAACTGGTCGGGATGCTCTCGGCCGAGCAGATCGAGATCGCGGGCGAGCAGTGCGCGCTGACCGTCATCGAGGACGTGACCGAGCGCAAGCGCGCAGAGGCCGAGCGCGACCAGATGTTGGAGCGCGAGAAGACGCTGCGCGCCGAGGCCGAGAAGGCGAACCGCCTCAAGGACGAGTTCCTCGCGACCGTCTCGCACGAGCTGCGTACGCCTTTGACGGCGATCCTCGGCTGGGCGCACATGCTCGAAACGGGCGGCGTCGAAGAGAAGACCGCGCGCCACGCCGTCGCCGTCATCCGGCGGAACGCGCTTCAGCAGCAGCAGATCGTCGAAGACATCCTCGACGTGTCGCGCGTCATCACGGGCAAGCTGAGGCTTGAGGCCGAGCGGGTCGAGCTGACGCCCGTCGTGCAGGCGGCGCTCGACGCCATCGCGCCCGCGGCCGAGGCGAAGGGTTTAAGGCTGCGCTCCGCACTCGACCCGGAGGCCGCGGTCACGGGCGACGCGGCGCGGCTCCAACAGGTCGTGTGGAACCTGCTCGCCAACGCCGTCAAGTTCACGCCCGCGGGCGGCGAGGTGCGCGCCAGCGTCGAGCGCCTGCTCACGCACGTGCGCATCGAGGTGAGCGACACGGGGCAAGGCATCCTGCCCGAGTTCCTGCCTTATGCCTTCGACCGCTTCCGGCAGGCCGACATGGGCACGACCCGGCAGCACGGCGGATTGGGCCTCGGCCTCTCCATCGTGCGCCACCTCGTCGAGGCGCACGGGGGCAGCGTGCGCGCCTACAGCGCGGGCGAGAGGCTGGGCTCGACCTTCACCGTTGACCTGCCGCTGCCCGCCGAGGCCGAGTCGCCGCGCGCCGAAGCCCTCGCCGCGCAGGCGCAAGGGACGGCGATGCCCGGCGACTCTCAAGCTTCGCCCGACGCCCGCGAGGGAACGGAGGAGACGCTGCCCCCGCTCGCCGGCATGCGCGTGCTCCTCGTTGACGACGACCACGACACGCTGGAGATGCTCTCGCTTTTCCTGCGCCGCGCGGGGGCGGAGGTCACGGCCGTGCAGTCGGCCGCCGCGGCCCTGGAAACCCTGGAGCGCTTCCGCCCGGACGTGCTCGTGGCCGACATAGGGATGGCCGAGGTGGACGGCTACGAGCTGCTGCGCCGCGTCCGCGCGCTCGGCGCGGAGCGCGGGGGACTGACGCCCGCCGTCGCCCTCACCGCCTACGCGGGCGAGTCAGACCGCGCGCGCGCCCTCCGCTCCGGCTTCCAGGCGCCCCGCCCCAAGCCCCCCGAGCCCGACGCCCGCAGCACCGCCGGCACCCGCAGCGTGAAGGTCGTCCCCCGGCCCTCCTGGCTTTCCACCGCGATGTCGCCGCCGAGCAGCCGCGCGAAGGCGCGGCTCAGCGCCAAGCCCAGCCCCGT
>CAXTSK010000686.1:0-2866 GCA_964246655.1 uncultured Pyrinomonadaceae bacterium | reverse complement strand
TCGCGCGGCTGGCGCGATCACGCGAGGTCGTGGGGCCGGGCGGGCCGCCCTCGTCCCGGGCGCGACTGCAGGGATCGGGCGCGCGACGGCGCTGCGTTTCGCGGCGGAGGGCGCGCGCCTCGCGCTCGTCGGGCGCGACGCGGAGACTCTGGGCGCGGTCGCGGAAGAGGTTCGCGGGCGGCGGGCAGCACCGCCGTGACGACCGACTCGGCGGCCTTGATGAAGGGCTGCGGGTAGACGCCGATGAGGATGACGGCGACGGCGCAGACGACGAGCGCCGTCTTCAAGGGCGCCGAGAGCGAGAGCGGGCGGGCGTCCGCCTCGCGGTCGCCGATGTACATCGCGCGGATGAAGCGCACGTAGTAGTAGAAAGAGACGACCGTGTTGAGCGCCGCCCAGCCGAGCAGCCAGTAGTACCAGTTCCTCCCGTCCGCGTCCCCGCGTTCGAGCATGCCCCAGAACAGGTAGAGCTTGCCGATGAAGCCGCCCGTCACGGGCAGGCCGCCCAGACTCAGCATGAAGAGCGCCATCATGAACGCGAGCCCCGGCGCCTTCTGCCCCAGGCCCGTCAGGTCGTCCACGTCGTCGCCGATGACGCCGTGCCGCCGCAGCGCGATGATGACGCCGAACGCGCCGACGTTCATGAAAGTGTAGACGACGAGGTAGACGACGAGCCCCGTGTAGCCGTACCGGTTCGCCGCGATGACGCCGAGCAGGAGGTAGCCCGCGTTCGAAATTGAAGAGTACGCCAGCAGCCGCTTGGCGTTCGTCTGCGTCACGGCCGCCCAGTTGCCGACCAAGATCGTGATGGCCGCCACCAGCCCCAGGAGCGGCGCCCATTCGACCCGCATCCCTCCGAGCGCTTCGAGGAAGATGCGCGCGAGGAGCGCGAAGCTCGCGGCCTTCGAGCCCGTCGAGAGGAAGGCCGTCACCGAGGTCGGCGCACCCTGGTAGGCGTCGGGCGCCCACATGTGGAACGGCACGGCCGCGATCTTGAAGAAGAGCCCGGCGCCAAGCGCGACCACCGCCAGCAGAAGCATCGGCATCAGCGCCGCGTCGGCCGTCGTCCCGCCCGCGACCTCCGCCACCTTCGGCGCGATCTGCGCGAGGTTCGTGGACTTCGCCACGCCGAAGAGCAGGGACATCCCGTAGAGCAGTATCCCCGACGAGAAGGCGCCGAGCAGGAAGTACTTCATCCCCGCCTCGTTCGAACGCCGCTCGCGCTTCGTGTAGCCGACGAGCACGTAGAAGGTGAGCGCCATCAGCTCCAGGCTGACGAAGAGCACGATGAGGTCGTACCCCGAGGCGAGGAACATCATGCCCGTGGTGGCGAACAGGACGAGCGAGTAATACTCGCCGCGCTGCTCGCCCTCCACGTCGAGGTAGCGCAGGGAGATCGCGACCGTCAGCGCCGCCGACAGAAGGAAGATGAGCTTGAAGACGACGGCGAACCCGTCAACCTTCACCGTCCCGTAGAAGCCCGACAGCCCGACGGAGTTGGCCGAGCCCGACGCGAAGTATCCTCCGACCAGAGGCACCTCGTGCAGGAAGCGCGAGACCAGCGGCCACCCGAGCATGCACACGCTTGCCGCCGCCAGCGCCGTCGCCCCGAGCGCGAAGTAACCCACCCAACGGCTCTTCCGGTACGGCAGCACCACCTCCATCACCAGCGCCACGCAGGCGCACAGGCTCAGGATGATCTCCGGCGCGATCAACTTCAGATCGGCCACGTCGAACAGCGCGGTCGTGGAGGCTTGAAGAAGCATGGCTGTGTGTTAAGACTTCTCCTCACCCCTTGTTGAAAGAACGGCCAAGATAATCACGAAAGAGGTGATCCCCATGACCAGCGTCATCCCCTGCGCATAAGCGGCTGCGCGGTCGGCCGCGATATTGGCGACGGAGACGATGGCGACGGCCTGGTTGCGGGGCAAACCTTCGGCGATGAGGCGTTGTTCCTCCACATCCGTCATTCGCATCATCGAGTCGTCAAACGCTTGCTGCCGATATGACAAAAAGGCTAGCTGCAAAGTGAACATGCCCAGGATGAAAACGGTCTTTAGACGCTTTCTCATAAACCTTCTCCCCGCCGGTAACGCCGATTCGATTCGCCGTTCACCGTTCCGATCTCTGAGTTTGCACTTCCGCCGTCTGCGGCGCGCGCGCGGGCGCGGCCGGGTTGACGGGGTAGTCGGGGCGGACGTGTTTGACGAGGGCGGCGACGGGCTTCTGGATGAAGTCGAGGAAGGGCTTGGGGTAGACGCCGATCCAGAGCGACATAATCAGGAGCGGCACCATGTAGGCCCACTCGCGCCCCTTGAGGTCGTTCAGCTTCTCGTTCTTCGGGTTCTCGACGTTGCCGAAGAACATCCGCTGGTAGAGCCAGAGCATGTAGCCCGCGTTGAGGATGATGCCGAGCGCGGCCCAGCCCGCCCAGTACGGATTCGCCTCGAACGCGCCCCGCATCGCGAGGAACTCCGAGATGAAGACGCAGAGCAGCGGCAAGCCTATCGCCGTCATCGCCATCGCGAGGAAGACCGCGGCGTAGCCGGGCATCACGTGCGAGAGCCCGCCGAACTCGCTCACCGCCCGCGTGTGCCTGCGCTCGTAGATGATGCCCACGAGCAGGAAGAGCGCGCCCGAGTAGATGCCGTGGTTGATCATGTGGAGCACGGCGCCGTTGACGCCGTTCGGGTTCGCCGCGAAGAGCCCGAGCATCACCACGCCCATCGAGGAGACCGACGAGTAGGCGACCAGTTTTTTCACGTCGCCGTCGCGCTTGACGACGCAGTACAACCCCGCCAGCGCCCCGTAGGTGATGCAGATGGTGGCGAGGGCGCCCCACACGTTACGCCCGCCGAAGGCGCCC
>CAXTSK010000685.1:0-2872 GCA_964246655.1 uncultured Pyrinomonadaceae bacterium | reverse complement strand
GCGGCCCCAGCGGGGAACCACCCCCCCCTACCCCCCCACCAGCGCCGCGGCCTCGGCCAGCGCCGCCCGCGGCCGCCCGGCCGACCCGTGGCTGGCGGAGGTGGTCCGGTGGGCCTGGCGCACCCACCCGAAGACGGCGGCACGCGCCGTCGCCGCTCCTCGAAGATGAGAGTGGTAGGGATTAGACCCTGTCCGAGTCTTCTTCCGGGGCGGTCGTACCCTGCGGCGAGTCTTCGGGCTGAGGCGGCGCCTCTTCGGCGGGAACGGCGTACTCTCCGTTGGCCCACGCGCCGAAGTCGATGAGCTTGCAGCGCTCGGAGCAGAACGGGCGGTAGGGGTTACCCTCGTAGGTCGTGGGGCGGTGGCAGATGGGACACTTCATAGAAGGTAAATGGTGAATGGTAAATGGTAAATGGATGACGGCGGCCACCATTCACTATTTACCATTTACTATTCACCGGTCAGGCGATGGCCGGGGCCACTTGGTTCTTGATTAAGATTTTTCTATCTACGAAGTCGATGATACCGGCGCGCTTGAGCGCGTTCAAGCGGACAGTGACGCTCTCGCGGGTGGAGCCGACGATGGAGGCGATTTCGCGGTGCGGGAGCGGCAGGTCGATGAGCACGCCCTCGGCCTCGGGGCGGCCGTAGCGCTCGGAGAGGTCTGCGAGGAGCTTATCGAGTCGCGCGGGGATGGCGTCGAGGGCGAAGTCCGCGACGCGCCGCTCGGCCCGAGAGAGCCGTTGACCAACCATGCGGAAGGTGTAATCATAAAGCTCGCGGCTCGCAGCCATCCCCTCCCTGTACACCCCCGCAGGAATCCGGAGCAGGCGCGCCTGCTCGTACGCGACGGCGCACTTCTCGCGCACCCCCGCCGAGTAGAGCGACGACTCGCCGAAGAGCGCCCCGGCCCCCACGATGTCGATGACGGCCTCGCGCGCCGTCACCGGGTCGATGAGGCAGATTTTGACCCGGCCTCGCGCGATGCAGTAGAGCGCGTCGGCCTTGTCGCTGGTGCGGTAGATGAAGCGGCGGCGGCGGTAGTCCACGGCCTCCGAGCCCTCGGCCAGCAGCGGGAGGGTCTCCTCGGGGAGGCAACAGCCTACCTCCGAGTGGCGCAGGATTTCGGCACGCTCGGCCGCGGTCAGGTCGCTGGCGCGTCGATGTGACATGTAGGGGGAACCTCTTTTAGAAGGTCGGGAATCTCAAGAGCCTGTGTGTGTGCGGCTCCCGCAAGCCCGCGCGGTCTGAGACCGGAGGTGGGGCGCATCCCCCGAAAATCTACTTGACCGGGATGGGAGATAAAGCGGACGCGGGTGCCGCAAATGCTGCGAGGTAAAGCTAAATTTAACCCTTATTCGATGAGGAAAAGTTAACCGACAGAACAAACCTTCAGGTAACCGTCCCTTGAATTAGCGGGCACAATAGCACGAAGACCCGGGGGGCGCAAGGATTGTTTTTTAATTTATGACGACTAAGCTCACGGTTCTCGTCGTGGACGACGAGCCCGACAAGCGTTTGCTGCTGGCCTTCGCGTTGGAGAACGAGGGCTATGAAGTGCACACGGCTGTGGACGGCGTCTCGGGCCTCCAGGCGGTCGAGACGTACCAACCCGACCTCATCGTCACCGACGTGATGATGCCGCGCATGGACGGCTACGAGATGATCCGCCGCGTGCGCGCCAACCCGCAGACCAAGTTCACCCCCGTCATCATCCAGTCGGCCGCGCGCATCGAAGGGCGCGACGTGCGGCTCGGCTCCGAGCTGGGCGCGTTGGGTTATTTAACCGACCCGACCGACCTCGACCTTTTGCGTGCGCGTGCGCGGACGCTGCTTGAGTTGAAACAGTACCTCGACTCGTGCCAGGAGGCCGCGTTCACAGACCACCTGACGGGCTTAGCCAACCGCCGCCGCTTCGAGCGCCAGCTTGAGCGCGAGGTGGCGCGCACGGAGCGCTACAGCCGCCCCTTCTGCCTGCTGCTCGTGGACATCGACAACTTCAAGGACGTGAACGACACCTACGGGCACGACGCGGGCGACGAGGCGCTCCGCCAAGTGGCGAACGTCATCCAGTCGGGCACGCGCGGCATCGACACGGGCGCGCGCATCGGCGGCGACGAGTTCGCCGTCATCCTCCCCGAGACAGACCTCGCGCGCGGGCTCGAAGTGGCCGAGCGCCTGCGCTCGTCAATCGCAGCGCTCGACTTCGGCCCCGCCGGGCGCGTCACGGCGAGCTTCGGCGTGGCCGAGCTTCCCGCCTGTGCCCACGCGAATGAGGAGTTGCGCGCGGCGGCCGACGCGGCGCTCTACGAGTCCAAGCGCGGCGGCCGCGACCGCACCGCCAGCGCCCCCGTATTGGAGAACCCGGCCACGGCGCTGAACGTAACGTAAGGAAGGATGAACGCGGAACGCTGAACGATGAACTGAAAGAAGGGGTATAATCAGTTCATTGTTCAGCGTTCATAGTTCTGCGTTACAGGAGCATTTATGGCTGATTACCGAGACAAGCTTGACGAGTGGCGCGAGGCGGCGCGGCGCAAGGCGCGCGACCTTGACGAAAAGTACGGCATCCGCGAGCGCGTCGAAGAGGGCGCGCGCGCGGCGGGCGAGGCCGCGAAGCGCGGCGCCGACGCCGTCAAGACCGGTGCCGAGCGTGCGCGCGAAGAGGCCGGACGCATCGGCGAAGAGTTAGACATAGACGAGCACGCGGCGGACGCGCGCGAGCGCACGAAGGATGCTCGCGAGCAGGCCGCGCGCGCGGCCGAGGAGGCGGCGCGACTCGCGCGCGAGGTCGGCGGGCGCATGCGCGAGGTCGGGCAGAAGGCCGGCGAGCACGCCGAAGAGTTCCTCGGCGGCGCGAAGAAGTATTACA
>CAXTSK010000684.1:0-2872 GCA_964246655.1 uncultured Pyrinomonadaceae bacterium | reverse complement strand
AGCCGCAGCAGATGGGGCGCGCCGGCGCGTCGGAGCCCGGGGGCGAATTCACCTTCACGCGCACGATCTACCGCTCGCCCTACTCGTACGGCCGCCGCTGGGGCGGCGCGTGGGCCACCGACTTCCCCGAGGCCGACGACCACTTCAGCGTCGGCCTACGCGAGTGGGCGGGCACGAACCTCAACGTCTCGGCGCGCCCCGTGCAGGTCGAGATCATGGACGAGCGCCTTTTCGACTACCCGCTCATTTACTTCGTCGAGCCCGGCTACCTGGAGCTGAACGACGAGGAGGCGGCGCGCCTGAGGGAGTACGTCGCGCGCGGCGGCTTCATGTTCTTCGACGACTTCTGGGGCGAGGCCGAGTGGGACAACGTCATCGAGCAGATGAAGAAGGTCTTCCCAGACCTTCAGCCGAAGGAGCTGCCGCTCACGCACCCCATCTTCCACGCCTACCTCGACATCACGGAGGCCGTGCAGGTGCCGAACATCTACAACGCGCAGCGCGGCGTCACCTCCGAGAAGGGCGGCGTCACGCCCTACTACATGGGTATCGAGGACAAGCAGGGCCGCCTCGTCGCCTTCTTCTCCCGCAACTCCGATCTCGGCGACGCCTGGGAGTGGATCAACGACCCGCGCTACCCCGTCAAGTACGGCCTCGCCGCCTACAAGGTCGGCATCAACGTCGTCATCTACGCGATGAGCCACTGAAGCAGTAGGCAGTAGGCAGATGGCAGTAGGCAGTTAGGAGCCAAACCTATGAGTTAACCTTTCAACGTTCTTAACGCGGAGCGTACTGCCTACTGCCATCTGCCTACTGCTTACTACTCCTATGAATCTCATTCAGATACTCGGCCTCGCGGTCGGCTCGGCGTGGACTTCGGGGATAAACCTGTACGCGACGGTGGCGGTGTTGGGGCTGCTTGAGCATTACAAGCTCGCGAGGCTGCCCGGCGAGCTGCACCACCTCGACAACTGGTGGATCATCGGCGTCGCGCTCGGGCTCTACTGTGTCGAGTTCTTCGCCGACAAGGTGCCGTACGTGGACACGGTGTGGGACGCGGTGCACACGTTCATCCGCGTGCCGGCGGGCGCGGTGCTCGCGGCGGCCGCGACGACCGACCTCAACCCGACCGTCCACGTGCTGGCGCTGCTGCTCGGCGGGGGCATCGCGCTCTCTTCGCACGGGACGAAGGCGACGGTGCGCGCCGCGGCCAACGTGAGCCCGGAGCCCGTGTCGAACTGGATTCTCTCAATTGTCGAAGACATCCTGGCGATAGGCGGCGTCGTGCTGTCGGTCGTCGCGCCGTTGGTCGCGCTCTTCCTCGTGGCCGCGTTCCTCGTCCTCTTCTTCTGGCTGTTGCCGAAGGTGCTGCGTCGCGTCCGTCGAATGATCGTGGCGGCGCGCGACTTCTTCACGGGGCGCGGCCGCGCGGGGGTCAAGGCGACGCTGCTGTTGACGTTGTTGCCCGCGTCTGTTCCGGCGCTCTCGGTCGAAGCGTCGGCCAAGCCTTCGTTCGTGACGGTGAAGGGGCACCAACTCTATCTCGACGAGAAGCCCTACTACTTTGTCGGCACGAACTACTGGTACGGGAGCCTGCTCGGGCTGTCGAAGGACGAGAAGCGCGGCGTCGAGCGTTTGCGGAAGGAGCTGGATTTTCTGAAGGCGAACGGCGTCACTAACCTCAGGCTGCTGGCGGGGGCGGAAGGCTCGGGGATGATTAACGGCGTCATGCGCGTCGGGCCGCCGCTCCAACCGAAACAGGGCGAGTTCGACGAAGAGGTGCTCGGCAGCCTCGACCTGATTCTGTTCGAGATGGGCAAGCGCGGCCTGAAGGCCGTCATCTTCCTCAGCAACAACTGGGAGTGGAGCGGCGGCTTCCAGCAGTACCTCATCTGGAACGGCCGTGTGCCCGACGAGCTGAAGTCGAGGAAGCTGAACTGGGACGAGCAGCGCGATATAGTCTCGCAGTTCTACGGCTGCGAGCCGTGCACGGCGGCTTACGCGAAGCAGGTCAATCTCCTGCTCGGCCGCGTCAACAAGTACAGCAAGAAGAGCTACGCCGAAGACCCGGCCATCATGGCCTGGGAACTGGCGAACGAGCCGCGCCCGATGCGGCCCGCCGTGGCCGACGCATACAAGCGCTGGGTCGCCGGTGCGGCCGCGGTGATTAAGTCGAAGGACAGGAACCACCTCCTCATAGTCGGCCCCCAGGGACGCCTTGGCACCGACGACCTCAACCTCTTCGAGGAGATACACGCCGACCCGAACATCGACTACCTGACCATCCACATCTGGCCGAAGAACTGGTCGTGGTTCAAGGGAGAAGAGATCGCGGCCGACTTCGACGGCGTCGTCGCGAAGACGCTCGCCTACGTCGAGGAGCACCTGCGCGTGGCGGAGAAGTTGGGCAAGCCGCTCGTCATCGAAGAGTTCGGCCTCCCGCGCGACAGGCACTCCTTCGACCCCACGGCCTCTACGATGCTGCGCGACACTCTTTACACGAAGGTCTTCAACGTCCTCACGCTCCACGCCGCCGCGGGCGGCCACGTCGCGGGCGCGAACTTCTGGGCCTTCGGCGGCCGCGCGCGCCCCGTCAAGGGTCAGACCTTCTGGAAGGACGGCGACGACTACACCGGCGACCCGCCGATGGAAGAGCAGGGGCTCAACAGCGTCTTCGACGGCGACGCCACCACCTGGCGCCTCATCAAATCCACCGCCAAAGATTTAGAGAAGAGCCGGAAGCACGCGCGCCCTTTGCGCTAAGCCGGAATGAGAGGTACGTCCCGGGCGTCGGGTGGGAGCCGACGCCCGGGCCGTTCTTTGTGAGGCGACCGCAAAGCACCTTGAGGAACGCCGGGAGGGATGCGCCCCC
>CAXTSK010000683.1:0-2875 GCA_964246655.1 uncultured Pyrinomonadaceae bacterium | reverse complement strand
GGGCAGGCGACGCCCGCGCCGTCGCCGGGCGGGGGCGGGAAGGTCTCCTGCGAGAGGAGCGTGATGAGCTGGTCGGTCAGCCCGCTCAGGGTTTGCGAGAGAACGTCCCAGCCGGCGACGGTCGCGATCAGTTTGTCGAGCTGCGCCGAGTCCACACGCGGGTTGTGCTTGAGGTAGTTCTCGATCTTCGCCTTGAAGGTGAGCGACGCCTGCGGCGTGAGCAGCGTCCGCCCCTGATAGCCGACGAGGGTGTCGCCGTCAAAACCCGTCCCCATCCAGCCGTACCCTTCGCCGTCGAACTGCCAGTCGGCGGGCGAGAACTGCAAGTCCCGCCCCGTCGGGTAGTAGTTCACGCTCCATTCGAGGAAGAGCGGCGCCCAGCCCTGCTCCCACGGGGCGAGCGAGAAGGGCGCGGGCGACCTCCCCGACCAGGAAGTGTTCGGGTTCGGCTTGCCGGCGAGCAGGTTCGTGATCGCGCTCTTCAGCGTCGCGGCGTTACTGCCGGCGACGGCCTTCGCCATGAGCGGAGCGTTCGCGGGGTCGGCGAAGAAGGCTTCGGCCATGAGCGAAGGGATGCTCGGGAGCGAGTTGTAGGTGCCGCAGGGCGAGAGGTTGACGCCGCCCTTCGTGACCGTCTGCGTGTTGACGGCGGGCTGGCCGGGGACGTTGACGCCGTTGATGGTCTGCCCCGGCAGGCGGCAGGTGAGCGTGCCGTCGTCGTTGTAGCGGCCGTCCTCGCCGTGGCGCCGCGCGCGGTCGAGGCCCGAGAGCATCAGGATGGGATCGTTCGGGTGCCAGAAGTGCGGGCGCGTCGAAGCCTTGAGGTGGAGCCCGAGGGCCGCGAGCTTCAGCTTCTTCGGGCTCCCCTGGGCGTCGGGGAAGAGCCACGCGGGGTTCGCGTTCGCCCAACGGTCGGGCGCGCGCAGTGCTGCGGGGTCGTCAGGCGTCGGGTCCGGGAGCGGGGTCTGCGCCTGCGCCACGGCGCAGTATTTTCGCCACGTCGCGTCGAAGAGGGGCGGGTAGAGTGAGAGGACGAAGGGCATCAGGTTGTCCCACCTGGGCAACGTCAGCGGCCCGGAGTCCCACCCGCCGTAGAGTTCGTAGGAGCTGGCGCGCCCGACCTTCCACCACATCTGATAGAGCTGCGCCTGAAGTGACATCAGCTCGCGGCGGCCCTGGTCGAGCGCGGCCTGCGACGCGTTGAGTGCGGCGAGTGCCGCGTTGACGGCCGCGGTCTGCGCGGGCGTGAGCTGCGGCGGCTTGGCCGTGGCGTCCGAGGTCTGCGGCGTCTGGGCCACGGCCTCCCAGACGATGCCGCCCGGGGCCGAGCCGAACCACGCCTGCTCGATCTGCTGCCGGATGAGAACGGCGCCGCCCGGCTTGCCGTACTGGTCGAGCAGGTCGTACATCGCCGCCTGCATCAACTCGGCCAGAGCGTCGCCCGCCCGCGTCCACTCGGACTTGTGGTCGGGGTCTTTGGCGGCCTGCGCGAGCGCCTCCGAACGGACGAGGGCGGCGAGCGCGTCGGTCGAAGTGTTGCCGACGGCGACGTGAACGTTGTTCCTGTCGATCTGGCCGGGATAGGGCGAGGTGGGGCGCGGCGGCGGCCACTGCACGTCGGCCACGAGGCCGTGATAGAGGCTGGTCGAGAGCGGCGGCGGTGCCTTCGAGGGCTTGCCGTCCGAGTCCCTGACCGACCACTTCCAGTGGGCAAGCAACGTCTGCATACGCTCGGCCGGCGTCTGCTTCTGCCAGTCGGACTGCTTCTCCCAGACGTTCGAGTCGTACGTCGTGACGCCGCGCAGCGGGTCGCCCTGCGCCGGGTCGGAGTACCAGCCGACGACCATGTAAGTGAAGTTGTAGACGGTGCCGGTGCCCTCGGCCGGCAGCTCCCTGTCGGTGAAGGAGAAGACCTCTTCGACGGTCGGCATGTAAGCCGCGAACGAGACGTTGCCGGGCCCGACCGCCTTCAGGAAGAGGGGGCCGGACGACGAGCCGCCCGACGCTTCCCACGAAGCGATGCTGTGGGTCTTGCCGATGCTCGCGACGTTGACCTGGAAGGAGGCGGCGCTTCCGTCTGCGGCGACCTTCATGTAGGAGGGGGTCGTGGGGTCGAGGAAGGCGCTGCCGGCGAGGAGCGTGACGATGCTGCCCGCGGGCAGTCCGTTCGGCCTGACCGACGAGAAGTCGAAGGACTGGATTTTGATCGAGGTCGAGCCCTGCGGCGCCGCGGCCGCGGCCACGACCGTCGCGGCGAAAGTGCCGTCCCGGCTGACGAGCTGCAACTCGTCGCCGACGCCGACGGCGAGCTGCGACGGGGCTGCGAGCGCGAAACTCATCACGCCGTCGTCGTAGAGGGCGTCGGCGGTCGTGCCGACGGTGCCGCCCGTGTAGTCGCTCTGGACGACCCACAGCTTGCACTGCCACGCGCCGCCGGCCGGGAGGTTGAAACGCGCGATGAGCCAGCGGTTGGGGACGAGCGGGAAGAGCGTCTCGCCGCCGCCGGGGGGCGTGACCCCGTGCGTGAGCGCGTCGGGCAGAGCCCAGTGGAGGCGCACGCCCGGCGTCGCACGGGCGACGGTCGAGGGCTCGAACGGCGCGTCCATTATCGGCATGAACTGCGGGAGGCGCGTGTAATCGGCCTTGTAGATGGCCGGGGTGACCTGCGTCTGCTGGCCGACGACCCAGGCGTCGAGGTGGAGGGGGACGAGCAGGCTCGAAGCGTCGGCGGGCGGAGTAACGACCGTCATTCAGTGCCTCCTTTCGGGGGCTGTGGCAGGAAGAGCATCCGCTCGGGCACGCGCACCATCTGGACGGCGAAGGCGGCGGGGCCGAAGGTCGGCGGCGGGGTGCGGCCGTGGGCGGCGAACTGCGC
>CAXTSK010000682.1:0-2901 GCA_964246655.1 uncultured Pyrinomonadaceae bacterium | reverse complement strand
GCCCCCCGCGGCACCATCCCCGCCGACCTCTGGCGCAAGTCGCACGTCATACACCTCTGAAACGATGAACGATGAACGATGAGTTGAAGGCAACAGGTCTTCAGTTCATCGTTCATCGTTTCAGTCGAGCCACTTGTTCAGCAGGTGGTTGCCGCGGTCTGCGAAGCCGGCGCGGCTGTAGACGGACTGGGCGCGCGTGTTTCCGCGGTCAACTTCGAGGTGCAGCGCGCGGATGCCGCGCTCGCGGCAGACGCCCTCGGCGAAGCGCAGGGCGGCGGCGCCCAGGCCGCGCCCGCGGAACTCGTCCTTCACGAACAGCTCGTCGATCAGGGCGTCGCGCCCGCGGAACTCGACGCTGAAGCCGAAGGTGATGACGACGTAGCCCGCGACCTCTCCGCCGAGCAGGATGAGACAGGCGAGCCCGTACGAATCGTTCGCGAAGAGTTGCGCCAGCACGTCGCGCACCTCGGCCTCGTCGAAGGCGATGCGCTCGTGCGCGTTGAAGTCGCGCATCATCTCGACGAGCGTGTCGGCGTCAGAAGGTTCTGCGACTCGAAAGGACGGTTTCATGTGTGCCTCCCCCTTAAGGTTTTCATAAACGGATTCCTGTTACAATGCGCGGCATGATCTCGGCACAGACGGCGCGGCGGGCGGTGTGGAGGCCGTTGTGGGAGTTGCCGCGGCGCGCGGACTTGATCTGGCCGCTGGCGCGGAGGATGACGCTGGCGCGCTACCGCGGGTCGGCGTTGGGGATGCTGTGGGCGCTTCTGACGCCGGCCGTGATGATCGCCGTCTTCACGTTCATCTTCGCGGGCATCTTCGGCGCGCGCTTCACGGAAGGCGGGACGCCTTGGGAGTACGCGCTCTATCTGTTCTGCGGGCTGCTGCCGTGGACGGCCTTCTCGGAGACGCTGCTCGCGTCGGCGGGGATCGTCGTCGCGCACGCGAACCTCGTCAAGCGCGTCGTCTTCCCGCTTGAGACGTTGCCCGTCGCGCAGGCGCTCGCAGCGCTCGTCACGCAGCTCTTCGGCACGGCCGCGCTCCTCGTCGCCACCGTCCTCGTCCGCCACGAGCTTCACGCCACGGCGCTGTGGCTGTTCGTGCTGCTCGTCCCGCAGTTGTTGTTCACGCTCGGCGGCGCGTGGCTCGTCGCCTCGCTCGGCGTCTTCGTGCGCGACACGTCGCAGGTGCTCGGCCTCCTGCTGATGGCGTGGATGTACCTGACGCCCATCATCTACCCCGAGCAGGTCATTCCCCTTCGCTTCCGCCCGGCGCTCGAACTCAACCCCTTCACGCCGCTCGTACGCTCTTACCGCCGCGCGCTGCTCGAAGGCCTACACCCCGACTGGACGGGGCTCGCCTACACCCTGGCCGTCTCAATCGCCGTCTTCCTCCTCGGCTACTGGTGGTTCGCGCGCACCCGCAAAAACTTCGCGGACGTGATTTGAACTCAGTAGGCAGTGGGCAGATGGCAGCAGGCAGTTGAAAGCCCCGCCGTCGAAACCTCCGCATTAATCTTTCAAAGTCCGTCACGCCGAGCGACTGCCTACTGCCGTCTGCCTACTGCCTACTGCCCCCGTTTGACTTGCCCCCGCCGCTTTGGCATAAAGGCGTCCGACGCGCTCGCCTCGAATTCGACCCCCGGCCGGCTCGCCCGGCACGCGCCGCAGACCTTAAGACATGCCGAAGAAAGCGCAGCGTTACCTCAACCGGCTCGGGCTCCATTGGGAGCGCGCGCGGCAACGCCTGCGGCGGAGCGGGTTCTCGAACTTCGACGAGGAGCGGATGCTTTCGGAGTTCGTCGCGCGGCTCGTGCCCGACGAGTCGGCCCACGTCGCCGTGGACGTGGGCGCGGGCGACGGCATCCGCGGCTCGAACACCTACGCGCTCTTCCTACAGGGCTGGCGCGGCGTCGGCTTCGAGGGCGACGAGAAGCGCGCGCGCCGCCTCGCACGCGCCTATAAAAGTCTTGCGGGCGTCGAGGCGCGACACGCGCTCGTCACGCCCGCCAACGTCGTCGGGCTGCTGCGCGCGGAGGGGGTGCCGAAGGACTTCGGCGTGCTCAGCCTCGACATCGACAGCTACGACTACTGGGTGCTCGACGCGGCCCTGAAGAGCTTCCGGCCGCGGGTCGTCGTCGCCGAGATCAACGAGAAGATACCGCCGCCCGTCCGCTTCCGCGTCGGCTTCGACCCCGACTTCCGCTTGCAGCACCACTTCTTCGGCTACAGCATCGCGAGCCTCGAAGAGCTGTGCGGGCGCCACGCATACGCGCTGCTCGCGCTCGAATACAACAACGCCTTCATCGCGCCGCGCGAGCTGGTCGGCGACCTGGAAGTGCTCGACGCCGCGACCGCCTACCGCCGCGGCTACCTCGAACGCCCCGACCGCCGCGAACGCTTCCCACGCAACCACGACATGGAGGCGCTCCACACGTTGACTCCCGCGGAGTCCGTCGCCTTCATCAAGAAATTCTTTGCCCGCCACGAAGGCAAGTACGAACTGAGCCTCGCCGAAACGCCCGAGCCCGCCGAGACAGTCCACACATAAGAAGTGATGAATGATGAATCAATGACGAACTGCTTTTAATTCATCATTCATCACTACCGTGACGCCCATCATCCACCAGACGAGCAGGGCGACCTCGGCGTCGCCGAAGTTGTAGTTGACGAGCGAGCTGGCGAGGAAGCCCGCGAGCGCGCCCGTGACGCCGAGGGCGAGCCCGTGCGCGGCGGCGTCGGGCGCGTCACGCCGGATGCGTTCGGCGCGCGCGGCCAGACGCCAGAAGACGAACATCAGCCAGAGCCAGAAGAGGAGCGCGGGCAGGCCGCGGTCGAAGGCGAGTTGCACGGGCGTCGAGTGCGCGTGGAGCATGTCGCTGCCGGGGAAGCCCCACTCGGC
>CAXTSK010000681.1:0-2912 GCA_964246655.1 uncultured Pyrinomonadaceae bacterium | reverse complement strand
GCAAGAAGAAGCCGAGGCACAAGAAAAGAAAGTAAGCAGTGAGCGGTGAGCAGTAAGCAGTTTTGCTTCTACAGCTCACCGCTCACTGCTCGCAGCTCACTTGCTTTTGGAGGAAAGATGTTAGCAATCAGACTGATGCGCATGGGCGCGAAGAAGAGCCCGTCGTACCGCGTTGTCGTCAAGGAGAAGCTGTCGAAGCGCGACGGCGCCTACGTCGAGAACGTGGGCTTCTACAACCCGACCCGCAACCCGGCCGAGGTGCGCCTCGACCTGGAGCGCGTCAACTACTGGATCCAGCGCGGCGCGCAGCCGACCGACACCGTGCGGGATCTCATCCGCCAGCAGTCGAAGGCGCAGGCGCAACCGGAAGCCTAGTTCAAAGTTGAAAGGTTGAAGGTTCAAAGTTGAGAGCTTCGGCTTTGAACTTTGAACCTTGAACTTGGGACTTGAAACTGATGATGAAAGACGCCGTCGAGTTGATCGTCAAGCATCTCGTGCGCGAGGCCGAGTCGGTGGACGTGCGCGAGGTGGAGCGCGACCGCTCGACGAGCGTCATCGAGGTGCGCGTGGCGCAAGGCGACGTGGGCAAGATCATCGGCCGCCAGGGGCGGACGGTGAAGGCCCTGCGCTCGCTGCTCCACGCGGCGGGCGAGAAGCAGCGTAAGCGCTACATCCTCGAAATCGTCGAATGAGCGGCGGGGAAGACTTGAGTCAGGTCGAGTTGGTCGTGGTGGCGCGGGTCGCGAAGCCGCGCGGGGTGCGAGGCGAGGTCGCCTGTGACCTCCTGACCGACTTCCCCGACCGGTTCGAAGAGCTTGAGGAACTCATCGCGGTCTTCCCCGGCGGTCGTCGCGAGCGTTTGACACTCGAAGGCCACTGGCTCCACGGCGACCGCGTCGTCCTGAAGCTCGAAGGCTTCGACAGCCCCGAGGCGTCGGCGGCGCTCAAGGGCTGCGAGTTGGCCGTGCCGGAGTCGGAGGCGGTCGAGCTGGAAGAGGGCGAGTTCTACGACTGGCAGCTCGAAGGCTGCCGCGTCGAGACAATCGAGGGCGTTCACGTGGGCACCGTCCGCGAGGTGCTCCACACCGGCGGCGAGGCGCCCGTCCTCGTCATACACGATGACGGGGGCCGCGAAAACCTCGTCCCCCTCGCCGAGAGCATCTGCGTCGAGATAGATGTTGACGCGAAGCTCATCCGCGTGGACGCGCCGGAAGGACTCTTGGAGGTAAATGGTTAATGGTAAATGGTGAATAGTCGTTGAGCGATTCCGGTGTTGAATGCTATCGCTCGACCCGGCCGGTTCTCAACCACCATTCACCATTTACCATTCACTATTTACCATGCTGCGGTT
Organism: uncultured Pyrinomonadaceae bacterium; assembly: GCA_964246655.1. Classification (GTDB taxonomy): domain Bacteria; phylum Acidobacteriota; class Blastocatellia; order Pyrinomonadales; family Pyrinomonadaceae; genus QHXN01. The sequence goes on along the minus strand of CAXTSK010000681.1, from coordinate 1,561 downwards.
TGACATCATCACCATCTTCCCCGAGTTCTTCCGGGGGGTGTTCGACTTCGGCATCGTGCGGCGCGCGCGCGCGGGCGGGCTGGTCGAGATCGCGGCGCACGACCTACGCGGCTGGACGCACGACCGGCACAAGGTCGTAGACGACCGGCCCTTCGGCGGCGGCGACGGGATGGTCTTGAAGCCCGAGCCGATCTTTGAGGCGGTCGAGTCTTTGACAGGTCTGGCGGGCGGCGCGGAGTCGTTTCGACAGGCGGGCAAGCGCGTCGTGCTGCTCTCGCCGCAGGGCCGCTCTTTGACGCAGGCGCTCGCGGGGGAGTTGGCGCAGGCCGGGCAGATCGTCGTCGTCTGCGGCCGCTACGAGGGCGTGGACGAGCGCGTGTCGGAGATGCTTGCGACCGACGAGGTCTCTATCGGCGACTACGTGCTTTCGGGCGGCGAGCCGGCGGCGGTCGTGCTGGTGGACGCGGTGACGCGGCTCATCCCCGGCGCTCTGGGGAGCGAGACTTCGGCGGTCAACGAGTCCTTCTCCGAAGGGATGCTCGACTTCCCGAACTACACGCGCCCCGTCGAGTTCCGCGGCCGGCGCGTGCCGGAAGTCCTCCTGGGCGGCCACCACGCGGAGGTCGCACGCTGGCGCCGCCGCGCGGCCCTTAAGAAGACGCGCCGCAACCGCCCCGACCTCTTCGCGCAGGTCGAGCTGAATGACAAGGAGCGCGCCGCGCTCGACGAAGACGAGTGATTTGAATCAACAGATTTCGCGAGTGGTCACAGACGCCGCACGAAGCGAGTTCTACTGACTACTGGCTACTGACTACTGATAACTGCTTTTCGAGGTGACATCATGAACCGCTTGGACAGTGTGGACAGCGCGCAGAGGCGCACGGACATCCCGGACTTCGCGCCGGGCGACACGGTGCGCGTGCACGTACGCATCAAGGAGTCGGAGACGAAGGAGCGCCTTCAGGCGTTCGAGGGCGTGGTCATCGCGCGCAAGGGCGACGGCATCCGCGAGACCTTCACCGTGCGCAAGACCAGCTTCGGCGTCGGCGTCGAGCGCATCTTCCCCGTCCACGGCCCCATCATCGGCAAGGTCGAGCTGTTGCGCCGCGGCCGCGTCCGCCGCGCCAAGCTCTACTACCTGCGCAACCTGCGCGGCAAGGCCGCACGCATCAAGGAACTCGACACGCGCCCGTCCGCCAAGGGCGGCCATTCCGCCAAAGGCGCCGCGGCGTCGAACAAAAGTAAGTAAAGCCGTAAACTGTGAACCGTCACAAGATAAGAACCGGTTTCATCTTGTCACGGTTCACGGTTCACGCCTCTTATGGCTCGCCAGAAGCGCCAGTCGCTCATCCACACGCTGTTCGAGGAGGTGGCGCGCGGCCGGGCGATCATCCCGAACAACATCAACCATCCCGAGAGCGAGCCGATGGCGATCGGCCGCAACTTCCTCGTCAAGATCAACGCCAATATCGGCAACTCCGCCGTCGCCTCGAACGTCGCGTCCGAGGTCGACAAGATGGTGTGGGCGATCCGCTGGGGCGCGGACACGGTGATGGACCTC
>CAXTSK010000680.1:0-2919 GCA_964246655.1 uncultured Pyrinomonadaceae bacterium | reverse complement strand
GTCCGAGACGCGCCACGTCTGCGTACGCGTCTGGTCGTAGGTTATGTCCTCCCAGGTGCCTCCGCGCTCCTGTAAGATTTTCCCGCTCACGCCGATTTGCGCGCGCTCGATGGCGTAGCGCGTCTGCTTGTCGTTCTGCGCCTGCGTCGGCGCGGCGGCCGCCAGCAGCAGCAGCGCCACGAGCCCCGCGCCCTTCAAGAATGTCCGACGACTCCGAACGTTGTGCATATGAATCTTCTCCTCGGTCAGGTCACGTCCGCAGATGTTTGCGGGGAGCTGTCACGGCGGCGCGAAGGAGCCTGCGCCGCTACGCGCATACGATGAGGGCCGCCCCGTCGCGGGATGGCCGTTTCAAACCCTGGTTCGTCAATCGGCCTAGGACGGCCGCGGCAAGATTACATGTGAAAAATCAGCGCGCGTTGATTCAACTCGATGTAGTCGAACGAGTCAAAACCTTGCGCCAGCTTTTCGAGGTTCGAGAGGAACAGGGTTTCCAACTCCGCGTTTCGGATGTTGCCCGTCGAGACAAGCAGCAGCTTGTGAGGTTGTCGGTTGAGGATGAATGAGTTCACGAAATCCGAATCCTTTGTGACGACGACGTAATGTTCGCGAGCCGAGAGGTCGTTGATGGTTGTGTCGGTCGTCCGGTTGCCGAACGGCAGGTCGAGCGTGTGTATCGCCTCGTGCCCCGCCTCTCGCAGCCTCCGAGCCAGTCGCCGCGGAAGTTGAGCGTCAACGAGGAACTTCATCGAGAGCGACCTCGATTCGCTTTACCTGGCTGAGCCGCGTTGCGAAAGATAGTGCCGCCAGGATGTCCTCATGTTCGAGGTCTTCGTAGTCCGCCAGAATCTCGTCCGGCGTCATCCCCGAGCTGAGCAGTTCCAGAATAGTTTCAACCGGGTAGCGCAGCCCGCGGATGGACGGCTTCCCGTGACAGATGTCGGGGTCGATGGTGATGCGTTCGGCAAGTTTCATCGGTCTCCTCCCAACGCCTCGGCCTCAACTAGCGGCGGCCTCTTCGGCGGTGATGATGCGCAGGCGGGGCGAGTCCTGGAGGACGCGCGTGCCGGACGGTACGGAGTGCGTGAGCCAGACGTTGCCGCCGATGACGGAGCCGCGGCCGATGACTGTGTCGCCGCCTAAGATGGTCGCGCCGGCGTAGATGACCACGTCGTCTTCGATGGTCGGGTGGCGCTTGGTGTGGCGGACAAGTTGGCCCGTGGCGTCCTTGTCGAAGGAGAAGGCGCCGAGCGTGACGCCCTGGTAGAGCTTGACGTTCGCGCCGATGACGGCCGTGCCGCCGACGACGACGCCCGTGCCGTGGTCGATGAAGAAGCCGGGGCCGACGCGCGTCCCGGGGTGGATGTCGATGCCGGTGCGGCTGTGCGCGTGCTCGGTCATGATGCGCGGGATGAGCGGCACGTCGAGCGTGTGCAGCTCGTGCGCGAGCCTGTACGTCATGATGGCGTAGAGGCCGGGGTAGCTGAAGATGATCTCGTCGTAGCAGCGCGCGGCCGGGTCGCCTTCATAAGCCGCCAACACGTCGGTGGCGAGCACCTCGCGCACGCGGGGGAGGCGCGCGATGAACTCCTCGGCGGAATCGGTCGCCTGCCGCTCGGTGACGGGGCACGCGTCTTCGAGCAGGTGGCCATGGCTGACCGCGCGCCCGATCTGCTCGGCCAGCGTCTCATAGAGCCACGCCACGCGCGACTCAACGTGCAGACGGAGCCCGGCGCCCGTCAACCCTTGCGCCCCCGTGTAGCCGGGGAACATGAGTTCCTGCAACGCGTCGAGCACGGCCACGGCCGCATCGCGCGAAGGCAGCGGCCTGCGGTCGAGGTGGTGAATCTTCACGCCGCCGCCCTCGTACGATTTCACGAGCGCGGCGGCGGCGCGGCTGACCTTGTCGTTCATAAAACAGCAGGCAGCAGGCAGTAGGCAGTAGGCAGTAGGCGCTCCGCGTCACATGCGTCGGCGGGTTTCACCCGAACTATTCGCTGACGCGGATTTGAACTGCCTACTGCCATCTGCCTACTGCTCACTCAATCTCTATCCCCCGCTCCTGCGCGATGCCGCGGGCCTTCATGATGATGTCGTCGTCAGGGGGCTCGGTGCCCTCCATCCAGGCCGCGACCTCCGCGACGGGACGGCCGAGGGCGACGGCGAATTTCTCGTCGTTCGACTCAAAGCCGTTGTCGCGCAGGCGGCGCAGCAGCGCGAGGCCGCCTGCGGCGTCCGTGCCGCGGTCGTCCACGGGGTTGTCGTTCGTCTGCTCTAACTTGTTTTTCGCTTCAGCCATTGTTCGTTCCCCCCTGTTGTTGAATCCGCCGCGACGCTTTGGACTGTGAAAGTCCGGCGCGCGCGGCCATGTTTTTTTGTCTTGCCTCAGTTGCCGCGTATTATAGCCCAGCCCGCGGCGCGCAGGCCACGCGCGGGCGGTTGAGAGTGTTAGGGAAGAGAATGAGCGAAAGGCTTGAGGAATCTTTGACGGTCGCGGAGGCTCTGGGCGAGGCTTCGGCGCGCTTGCGCGACGCGGGCCTGTCGGAGCCGCGTCGCGAGGCGGGGACGCTCCTCTCTTATTCGCTGGGGCGTGACCGCGCGTTCCTCATCACGCACGCGGACGACGAGCTGACGGCGTCGCAGCTCGCGGAGTTTCGCGCGTTCGTCGAGCGCCGCGCCGCGGGCGAGCCATTCCAGTACATCGCCGGGCGGCAGGAGTTCTACGGGCTTGAGTTCGAGGTGACGCCGGACGTGCTCATCCCGCGCCCCGAGACGGAGCTGCTCGTCGAAAAGGCGCTCGAACTTCTGAAGGGTTCGGACGCGCCGCTGCTGTGCGACGTGGGCACGGGCTCGGGCTGCATCGCCGTCACGCTGCTGCACGAGCGCGCGGACGTGCGCGGCTTCGCGCTCGACGTGTCG
>CAXTSK010000679.1:0-2925 GCA_964246655.1 uncultured Pyrinomonadaceae bacterium | reverse complement strand
ACGAAGAGCAGGAAGACTGAGATGATGAGAATGGCGCTCACTTTTAACGCCCAAGACCCCGCGGCCGCCACCCAAAAACCTTTGGCTCCCACGAGCCGACGACCGCAGCGCTGTTCCGTCGATGTTATACGAAAAAACCGTCAGAAGGTTGCGGGGCGGCTCAAATTCCGGCGAGGCCGATACCCCGCAGAAACGTCGGGCGACGAATCATACATCGGGGGAGCCGAAAGTAGAAGGGCGAGTAGATAGTAGACAGTAGTCGGTAGTCGGTAGAAAAACAGGCGGCGCGCTTTCAGCCTTTGGGCCGGGCGCGCCGCTTCGTTTTCCTACTGTCTACTTCATCAAAAGCTCCGGCGGAAGAGGTAGGAGGCTTTGATGAAGAAGCTGCGGTTGTTGCGCAGGAGCCCTTGGGCGAGTTGGTCCGAGAAGCGGTTGTAGTAGTTGTGATTGATGTCGTCGTTGTAGCCGACGTAGAAGGCGGTGCCGGGGTTCGGCGTCCAGCCGAAGAGGAACTGCCCGCTGTAGTGCGACGTGGTCGAGTCGTAGTCGATGCGCGCGCGCGTGAAGGCGAAGCGCGTGAACTGGTAGGTCGTCTTCAGGCTGTAGATGTTCGAGTCGAAGGCGACCTGCCCGGTGTCGTCGCGCACCAGCCGGTTCTTCGAGAAGGTCAGAATCATGTTCAAGTCTTTCGTCGCCTTGTAAGTGACGTTGCCGTTCGTGTAGAGGTAGCCGCCGCCGCTCGGGTCAGGCAGGCCGAGGCACACGCGCGGCTTGACGAAGTTCGGGTCTGTGCTCGCGCAGAGATTGTCTTTTTCGGCCCGGCGCTGCGCGACGGCCGAGGGGCTGATGCGCGGAAAGCGACGGCCCGCGCCGAAGTCGTAGTCGAGCTGCCCGACGCGGTAGCCGAAGAAGTAGAAGAAGTTGATCCGCTTGGTCGGCGTCGAGCCGGCGTAGGCGAAGAAGTTCTTCGAGGTCTCGGATTTCTCCGACCGCCCGTTGTAGAACTGGGACTCGCCGAACTCCGAGGCGAAGACCCGCTCGTAGCCCGTGTTGTAACCGACGCGGATGAAGGTCTGGCGCTGGAGGTTCGGCCCGACCTGCCCCTCGTACGTCCAGTTCTGCGAGCGCCCCTGCCAGTCGAAGCTGCCGCCCGCGTACTGGTTCGTCTCCCACGAAGTGATCTTCGCCTTCGGCTTCGGCTCGGTGAAGTAGCCGAAGTTGACGTTCTGGTTGTTGCTGTTGACGCGGCGCGTGAAGCCCACGAGCGCGACATAGCCCGCGGTGCGGCCGACGCCGTTAACGTTGAAGTAGTGATGGCGCGCGTTCTTGTTGAAGTTGTAGGCGTAGACGAAGCCGTTCTGCGTCCGGCACTTGTCGTCCACCTCCTGCTTCGCGAACGAGCAGAGGTGCGCGTTGGTGCCGAGCACCTGCACGTCGAGCGAGGTCTGCTTGTCGAACTTGAAGCGCGCGTCGAAGCCCCCGACGTAGTTGCTCTTGTTGGCGAAGTTGTAGGACGTGGCGAGGAAGCCGATGAAACTCTCCTTGCCGATGTCGCGCTTGACGCGGAAGATGCCGACCTTCGAGTTCTGCTCGTTCAAACGGTCGAACCCTTTGGGCAGGTTCTCGGGGTCGTAGCGGATGTCGTCCTCGTAGTTGCCGGGCGCGTTGTCCGAGGCGTAGAGCAGGCCGTAGGTGTACTTGCCCCTGCGCCCCGTCACCTTCGCCGCCACGTCCGGGTCGGAGATGGTGCGCGTGTGGACGGCCGCGATCTGCGTGCGGAAGATTTCGATGCCTTCGAGGAAGAACGGCCGCTTCTCCTCGAAGAAAATCGGGAAGCGCTGGTTGGCGAAGCTGACGGGGGCGTCGGCCTCGACCTGCGCGAAGTCGGGGTTGATGGCGAGGTCCAAGGTCAGCGCCGAAGAGGCGACGAACTTGGCCGTCAGGCTCGGGTCAAGCTTGACGGGCTGGTTGACGAAGGTGCCGCTGTCGTAGACGCCCGGCGGGAGCGCGCCGCCCTGCGCCTGGCTCAAGGAGCGGACGTGCTTGCCCGTCTCCGAGACGATGAAGCTCGGGATGAGTTCGAGCGTCCGCTCGGTCGAGATGCCTTCCAGTCCGGTGATGCGGCCCGCCTGATTCATGAGCCCGTCCACGTCGCGCGAGATGGGCATCCAGGAGTCCTGTTCGCCGTTGAGGCGCTGGATGATGCGGAAGACCTGCACGCCCCACTGCTTGTCCTTGCCCGCCTCGTAGCGCAGAGACTTGAACGGCACCGCCACCTCGACGACGTAGCCGTCCGAGGTAATCGAGCCCTTCGACTCCATCACGATGTCCACGCTGAAGTCGGCGCCGATCCCCTCGGTGCGGATGCCGTCCTGCTGCACGCCGAGCGGGTTGAAGGCGAGCACGTAAGCCTTGCGCTGGTCGTTGAAGGTGTCGAGCAGGATGCGGACGCTGTCGTCCTGATTCATCACGTCGTCGCGCTTCGGCACCGTCGCGCGCACCTTGTCCGGCTCGTCGTAGCAGTGGAACGCGACGTAGAGGAACTTCGAGTCGAAGCCGATGAGCGTCTCGGTCGGCTTCGTCGGCGCGATGTTGTCGCCGGGGTTGATCTGGTAGAAGTCCTTGAGCACGGCCGCCGACTTCCAGATTTCGTCGTCGAGTTTGCCGTCGATGACGGGCGCCTTGTCGAAGCGCGCGATGCGGACGGCCTGCGACTTCTCGGGCGGGAGCGCGGGCACGCCCTTGGGCGCGGCCTTCGGGGCGGCGACGGCCGTCGTCGCGGGCGCGGCGGCCGTTGTTGTCGAAGCAGCGGGCGATGGAGCGGGGACGGGCGTCGGCGATGTCGCTTTGGCTACCTGCGGCGTGGGTGCGGCGCCCGCGGGCGGCGCGGCCGCGGAGGCTGGGAAGGTGCAGACCCCGGCGCCA
>CAXTSK010000678.1:0-2926 GCA_964246655.1 uncultured Pyrinomonadaceae bacterium | reverse complement strand
AGAGCTGCCGCACCACGCGCCGGCGGCCCGCGCCGAGCGCGAGACGGACGGCCATCTCGCGCCTGCGCGCCGCGGCGCGCGCGAGCAGCAGTCTCGTCAGATTCGCGCACGCGATGAAGAGCACGAGGTTGACGATGACCAGCAGCAGCGCCGTGAAGCCGTAGAGAGCGCCGCGCAGTTTCCTCGGGAACGCGCCGACGGGCACAAGCTCGACCGCGCGACCGCGCGCACGCTCTGGCTCGCCGAGCGCGGGACGACCCAGCGCCGTGTGCGCGTCCTCGAACCTCGCGCGCAGCGTACTCAGCTCGGCCTGTGCCTGCTCGACCGTGACGCCGTCTTTGAGTCTCCCCGTCAACTGCAACCACTCGGCGTGAATCGAGCCGAGCATGTCCGAGGTGGGCAACACCTGCCGCTGCATCGAGACGGGCACGAACACGTCGGGCGCGTAGAAGGGGAAGGTGCTCGTGAAGCCTTTGGGCGCGACGCCGACGACGGTGAACTGGTGCCCGTTGAGCCGGACGTTCTGACCTATTGCCGAAGGGTCTGCGCCGAAGCGACGCTCCCACGCGGCGTGGCTCAGCACCGCGACCGCGTGCGCGCCCGGCTCCGAGTCCTCTTCGGGAGAGAAGAAGCGGCCGCGCTCCGGCGCGACGCCGAGCACGTCGAAGTAGTTCGCGGAGACGATCATCCCGAACGCCTGCTCGGACTGCCCTGCGCCCGTGCCGAGGCTCAGCGGCAGCTCGCCCCAGCAGAGCAGACCTTCGAGCACGCTGTTGCCGTCGCGCAGTTCTCTGTAGGCGGGGTACGAGGTCGCGAAGCGCTCCTCCTCATTCGACTCGCCGCGCACGTCGAAGACACGCGACGGCTCCAACACCTTCGGCGAGTTCGACAGGACGGCGCCCGCGACACTGAAGATGGCCGTGTTCGCCCCGATCCCCAGCGCCAGCGAGAGCACGGCCACGGCCGTGAACGCCGGACTCTTCCGAAGCATCCGCGCCGCGAACCGCATGTCCCGCCAGAGCGTTCTCATTGCTCCTCCTACACCGGGTCAGAACCAACCGCGGTAGCGGGTGGGCCGGGGCGATTCGAAGCATTCGGTTAACAACGGCCCACCCGCTACCGCGGTTGGTTCTGACCTGTTTACTCGTATCTCAAAGCGATCATCGGATCGACCTTTGTCGCCCTTCTTGCGGGGACGTAAGAAGCCAGGAGCGCGACGAATGTGAGCAGGAGCGCGACACCCGCGAACGTCAGGGGGTCTGTGGCCGTGACGCCATAGAGCAAACTCGCCATGAGCCGCGTGAGCGCGAGCGCCGCCAGCAGCCCGAGTCCGACGCCCGCGAACGCGAGCGCCATCCCGCGCCCGACGATCATCCGCAGCACGTCACGTCCCTGTGCGCCGAGCGCGATGCGGATGCCGATCTCGTGCGTGCGCTGGGTGACGGCGTAAGACATCACGCCGTAAATCCCGGCGGCCGCGAGCAGCAGCGCCATGCAGGCGAAGAGTCCGAGGATGAGCGAGTTGAAGCGCGGCTGCGCGAACGACTCGCCGACGAGCTGCTCCATCGTCCGCACCTCTGTCACGGGCTGCGCCTTATCCAACGCCCGCACGGCCTCGCGCACGCCGGGCGTGAGGCTCTCCGGCTCGATCGAAGAGCGCACGACGTAGGACATCCCCGCGAACGGGTCTTGCAGGTAAGAGCCGTACACCTCGGGCGCGGCCTCCCTCCCCGGCTCCTCGCTGCGCACGTCGGCGACGACGCCGACGATCTCCCTCCAGTTGGGCTGACCGTCCGGCCCGATGCCGTTGCTGATCCGCTTGCCGACGGGGTCTTCGTTCGGAAAGTCTCGACGCGCAAGCGCCTGATTGATGGCGAAGACGAGCGGCGTGTCGGCGGTGTCGCGCGCGTCGGGCACGCGACCTTTGACGACGGCGATGCCCGCGGCGCGGAAGTAGTCGGGGCTCACGCTGCGGTAGTTGACCGCGGGCCACTGGTCGCGCCTGACTGGCGGACGCCCCTCGAACTGGATGCCGGAGGTCGGCCCCTTCACCAGCGGCAGGGTGTTGATGGAGCCGACGGCTTCGACCCCGGGAAGGGCGGCGACGCGCTCGGCCACGTCGCGGTAGAAGTTCGTGTACTGCACGTTCTCGCTGAAGCGCTCGCCCGAAGGCGTCACGCGGAAGGTGAGCAGGCTCTGCGGCCGGAAGCCCAGCTCGACCGCGCGCAGGGTCATGAAGCTGCGGAAGAGGAGCCCGGCGCCGACGAGCAGCACCAAGCTCAGCGCGACCTCGGAAACGATCAGAAGGTCACGCAGACGCCCGCCGCGCGCCCCGCCCGTCGAGCCGCGGGCGCTCTCCTTGAGCGCGCCGTGCAAGTCCGGCCGCGTGAACTGCAACGCGGGCGCGAGCCCGAAGGCTATGCCCGTCGCGCACGAGACGAGGAGCGTGAAGCCGAGCACGCGCGGGTCAACGCCGATGTCCGCAACGCGCGGGAACTCCGCGGGCAAAAGCCCCTTCAAGAGGTCAACGCCCCACCACCCGAGCAGGAGCCCCGCCGCCCCGCCCGCGAGCGCGAGCAGCACGCTCTCGACTAACAACTGCCGCGCGAGCCGCAGACGCGTCGCGCCGAGCGCCGCGCGGACGGCCAACTCCTTCTGGCGTCCGGCGGCGCGCGCGAGCAGGAGGTTCGCGACGTTCGCGCACGCGATCAGCAGGACGAGCGCGACGGCGCCAAGCAGGAGCAACAGCGCGCGGCCCGTCTCGCCGACGAGGTTCTCGTGCAGCGTCTCGACGCGGTCGAAGCGCTTGCCGTTCGACTCGGGGTACTGCTGCCGCAGGCGCGAGGTGATGGTCTCCATCTCGGCGGGCGCGGGGGGAAGCGGAGGGCCCCCCCGGAGGGGGCCGGCCGCGGCGCCGCAGCCCCCC
>CAXTSK010000677.1:0-2928 GCA_964246655.1 uncultured Pyrinomonadaceae bacterium | reverse complement strand
GTTGGCGCGCGCGTAGTCTTCGAGCGCGCGCGCCCCCGCGGCGAAGGTCACGCGCACCAAGCCTTTCGCGCGCTCCCACTGCCGCGCGACGACGCAGCCGACCTCGCCGGTCGAGGCCGCGTGCGTCCCGCCGCACGGGCTGAAGTCGAAGCCCTCGATCTCGATGACGCGCAGCTCGCCCTCGCGCGCCGAGTCCTTCCGGAGCGGCATCCGCGCCGCCTCCTCGGGCGTGACGAAGTGCACGCGCACGACTCGGTCGTTCCAGACGATCTCGTTGGCGCGGCGGACGGCGCGCTCGACCTTCTCGTCCGAAGGGTCTTGAAGCTCAACGTCGATCTCGCACATCTCCTCCGTCATGCGGAAGCTGCGCGTCTGCGCGCCGTAGAGTTCGACGAACGCCTGCGAAAGGATGTGCTGCCCCGTGTGCTGCTGTATGTGGTCGAGCCGGCGCGGCCAGTCCACGCGACCGAGAACCAGCGCGCCCTCCTCCGGCACCTCGCCCTCGCAGACGTGCAGGACGCTCCCTTCTCCCGCGTCCACGCACTCGACGACGCGCGCGCGCCCGAGCGTGCCCGTGTCGGTCGGCTGCCCGCCGCCGGTCGGGTAGAAGGCCGTCCGGTCGAGAGAGACGGCCGCCCGCCCGTCAACAGTCTGAGACACTTCGAGCACGCGCGCCTCGAACTCGACGAGGTGCGCGTCTGAGTAATAAAGCCGCTGGGTCATAAGTGAGAGTTGATAGCCGACCTTTCGTGCTCCGTCAAGCCTCTCTTTTGACAGGCGCGGCGGCGGGCGCCGATAATCGCGGCGCGGTCTCTCGTAACACAACGCTCAAAACTTCCGACAACGGGGTTCTATAAAGATGACAAGCTCCGCCCGCGCCTGCGCGCGCGCACTCTGCCTGCTGTTGCTCGCGGCTCTGGCCGCGGGCGCCGCGCGTGCTCAGGACGCGAACGCGCCGGCTTATAAAATCTCTTACACGCTCTCGATGCCCGACCCGGCCTCGCACCTCTTCGAGGTTCGCGTTGACGTTGAAGGGCTGGCCGGCGCCGAGTACGTTGACTTCCAGATGCCGCGCTGGTCGCCCGGCCGCTACGCCGTCTTCGAGTTCGCGAAGAACGTGCAGGAGGCGCGCGTCTCGCCCTACTGCAAGCCGCAGACGAAGTGCGAGCGCGGGAGCTTTCGGGCCGAGCGGCTCGACACGCAGACGTGGCGCGCCGACGCACAGAGGGCTCCGGGGCTGACCTTCTCTTACAGGGTCTTCGCCGACGATCTCTCGGGCACCTTCTCGCAACTCGACGCGCGCCACGCGAACTTCAACGGCGGCTCGGTCTTCGTCTACGTCGCAGGCCACAAGCAGGACCCCGCGGCGTTGAAGATCGACGCGCCGAAGGGCTGGAAGATCATGAACGGCCAGTCGAAGGGAGTTGACCAGAACGAGTTTCGTTTCGCCAACTACGACCTGCTCATCGACACGCCGACCGAGGTCGCACCCGACTTCAACGTCGAGACCTTCGAGGTCGCGGGCAAGACCTACCGCGTCGTCGTCCACTCCTTCGGCGACGAAGCGGGCAAGCGCGGCGAGTTCGCCAAACAGGTCGAGCGCGTCGTACGCGCCGAGGTCGCCCTGATGCCCGAGCCCGACTACGAGCAGTACACCTTCCTCTTCCACTTCGACCCGACGACGCGGCGCGGCGACGGCATGGAGCATTTGAACTCGACGCAGATCATCGAGACCTCCGCGCTCGGCACGGGGAACACTTTGGACGAGGCGGTCGGCACCGCCGCGCACGAGTTCTTTCACGTCTGGAACGTCAAGCGCATGAGGCCCGCCGGGCTCGGCCCGTGGGACTTCACGCGCCCGGTCGTCACGCGCGGGCTCTGGATCGCCGAGGGCTTCACGAACTACTACGGCAAGCTCTTGCAGCGGCGCGCGGGCATCTGGGACGACGAGCAGTTGTTGCGCGCCTACTCCTTCGCCGTCGGCGGCATCGAGAACCAGCCGGGCGTCAAGCTGACGAGCGCGGTGGAGGCGAGCCTGCTGGCGCCCTTCATCGACCGCGCGTCTCACGACCAGAAGACGAACGTCGCCAACACCCTCGTCAGTTACTACCCGAAGGGCGAGACCGTGGCCCTCGCGCTCGACCTCCTCATCCGCGGCCGCTCGAACGGGCGCACCTCGCTCGACGACGTGATGCGCCGCGCCTACACGAAGTTCTACCTGGAGAGCCCCCAGGACAGCTACTACCTCAAGGGCCGTGCCTACACGGTCGAAGAGTTCGAGCGCCTCGCCTCCGAAACGACCGGCCTCGACCTCTCGGACTTCTTCAGCCGCTACGTCCACGACGCCCAGCCGCTCCCCTACGAAGAGGCGCTCGCCCACGTCGGCCTCCGCCTCACGCGCACGCCCGAGGCCGCCCGCACCACCTACCGCATCGAGAAGGATGACAAGGCTTCGCCCGCAGCCCTCGCGTTGCGCGAGGCGTGGCTGAAAGGGAAGTAGGCAGTAGGCGGATGGCAGTAGGCAGTTAAGACTCTTCCTGTCTTAACTGCCTACTGCTCTCGGAACCTTTTCTCACGCACCGCGTCTAACCTCGCGGCACCGGGAGAATGAGAGAGGTCTCCGGTAAATGTACAGAATGATCAAACGTCTCTTCGCGGCTTCGGCCTTCCTGACACTCTGTTCAATCACCAGTCTCTACGTCGGGTCGCGCGCGGCCGCGGCCGTCCCGTCGGCGCAGGTCGCCAACCCGCTCGCCGCGCAGTTCGGCGGCGACCCGGGCGACGGCTGGATGCTCGCGGGCGGCTTCCTCATGCTCGTCGCGGTGGCCTTCGCCTCCGCGGCCCTCATGCTCTGGATGCGCGAGAGAGAAGGATGAAGGGGTGCTGGGTGTTGGGTAAAACTGCCTCTTCTTCCCCAACACCCAACAC
>CAXTSK010000676.1:0-2930 GCA_964246655.1 uncultured Pyrinomonadaceae bacterium | reverse complement strand
CCCCAAAGTGGGCAAGCGCGACCCGTCGCGCGGCGGCACCTCGGGCGACGGACTGCATTAGGGGAGTAGCCAGTAGACAGTAGCCAGTAGGAATACTAGGCGGCGCGTCTCAGTCATCGGCCGGGCGCTCCGCCTCTGTTTTTCTACTGACTACTGTCTACTCCTTTCCCCCGTCCGGACCAGAACAGGCGATAGACCGTGACGGCGCTGCCGGCGACGGCGACGAGGGTGAGCCCGTAGACGACGTAGTTGAAGGCGGCGGAGTTCATGAAGTCGAGGAAGCGTCGGCCGAAGTAGAGGATGAGCAGCGCCTCGGCGGCGAAGCGCAGGAAGCGTCCGGCGAAGACCGCGGCGAACATCCGCGCGCGGTCGCACTGGAGCGCCGAGGCCGTCATCATCGTGAAGCGGAACGGGAACGGCGGCGGCAAGGCCGATGCGACGAAGACGACCCAGCCCGTGTTCCGCTCGACCTTGCCCTTCAACTTCCCGAAACGCTTCCGACCGACCAGACGCTCGACGCCGCCCGCGCCCACGCGTCGCATGACGAGGTCGAGCAGGAAGACGCCCGCCACCGTCCCGGCCGCGCCCGACAGCGCGTAGACGACCCACATCCAGCGCGAAGCCTCGCCGCCTCCGTGAATGAGCGCGAAGAGTAGCAGCTCGTTCGCCAGCGGCACGTAGAAGAAGGACGAGTCGAACGCTTCGAGTAGGAAGGGGCCGAACAGCCCGAGCCCCATGAAGAACTCGATGAGCGAGCGCGCCCAGGAGGACGCGGCGAGCGTGAGCAGCAACGTGGTCGGCGGTCTCTGCACGCGCGCGATGCTAGCGGAACTCTTTCCGCTCTTTGCGGATTCTTTGTGCGCTTTGCGTTACGGGTTTGAGGATTTGAAAGTGTTAGGGACTCGGCGTCTGTTCGATGATCTCGGCGCCTTCTTCATCGGCGAGGATTGCGAGGTGCGCCATGTTGACGAAGAGGCCGCTCTCGACGACGCCCGTCAGCGACTTCAGCTCGTGCTCTGTCCGCGCGGGGTCGCGGATCGAGCCGCAGTGGCAGTCGAGGATGAAGTTGCCGTTGTCTGTAACGAAGGGCTCGCCGTTCGCGTCACGCCTCAGCGCAGGCTCGACGTTCACGACGCCTGAGACCCTGCGCGCCGTCAGCTCCCAGCCGAACTGCACCACCTCGATTGGCAGCGGGAAGCGGCCGAGCACCTCGACGCGCTTCGACTTGTCGGCGATGACGACGAAGCGGCGCGCGGCCGCGGCCACGAGTTTCTCGCGGAGCAGCGCGCCGCCGCCGCCTTTGATGAGCGCGAGGCCCGGCCCGACCTCGTCGGCGCCGTCGATGGCGATGTCTAACCCGCCGGCCTCGCCGAGGGTGACGAGCGGGATGCCTAAACGGCGCGCCTGCTCCTCCGTCCGCCGCGAGGTCGGCACGCCGCGCACGCGCAAGCCTTCGCCGCGCACGCGCTCGCCCAGACGCTCGACTAGCCAGTACGCGGTCGTGCCCGTGCCCAGACCGACGCGCATCCCTTCGCGGACGAACTCGGCCGCTTTGAAACCCGCCCTCTGTTTTGCGTCCACTCTTCTTTCACCCTCCCGAGCCGATTCGCGCTATTATGTTGCCCTCTCCCAAGCCTCGCAACAGAATTGTTTGCTCGCGGACACAGTTGTCCAAAGGCGTGACGGCTAAGATGTGTGTTTGATGACGACCGAGGTGTACCAGCCCGAGCAGTTGGAGCACGAGCGGCGCGACGCAGGCGTAGACACGGCGGAGTTCCCGCCCGTGCGCCGCGTCGTCGAGAAGGCGTACGCGCGCGCGACGGGCTCGCCGCTCATTCCCGGCAACGGCGTCCGGCTCCTCATCGACGCCAAAGAGAACTACCCCGCTTGGCTCGAAGCCATCAAGGGCGCGCGCCGCACCATCCATTTCGAGAGCTTCATCATCCACGAGGACGACGTGGGGCGCGAGTTCGCCGAGGCTCTGTGCGCGAAGGCGCGCGAGGGCGTGAAGGTGCGCGTCGTCTACGACTGGCTCGGCGCCGTCGGCAAGACCTCGCGCCGCTTCTGGCGCAACCTGCGCGACGCGGGCGTCGAAGTGAAAGGCTTCAACCCGCCGCGCTTCGACGAGCCCTTCGGCTGGTTCAATCGTGACCACCGCAAGATGATCTCGGTTGACGGAAACGTCGGTTTCGTCATGGGACTCTGCGTCGGGCAGGACTGGCTGGGGCGGCCCGAGAAGAATCAGGACCCCTGGCGCGACACCGGCATCGAAATCAAAGGCCCGGCCGTCGCCGACATGGACGCGGCCTTCGCGCGCGTGTGGGAGACGGCGTGCGGCGAGAAGATTCCCGCGGAGCACCTGCCAGCGCGCGAAACCATCGAGCAGGGCGGCGACGTGGCCCTGCGCGTCGTCGCCACCGAGCCGAACACGGTCGGGCTCTACCGGCTCGAACAACTCGTCGCCGCGGGCGCGCGCGAGTACTTCTGGCTGACGGACGCCTACTTCGTCGGGACGAACATGTACGTGCAGGCGTTGCGCGCGGCGGCTCAGGACGGCGTTGACGTTCGCTTACTTGTGCCGAGCGCGAGCGACATCCCCGTCGTGGGCGCGCGCTCGCGGGCCCACTACCCCGCGCGCCTCGCAGCGGGCGGCCGCGTCTTCGAGTGGAACGGCCCGATGATTCACGCGAAGACTTCGGTGGTTGACGGCAAGTGGGCGCGCGTCGGCTCGACGAACCTGAACGTCGCGAGCTGGATGGGCAACTGGGAGCTTGACGTGACCGTCGAGGACGACGGCTTCGCGAAGCAGATGCAGGAGATGTACTGCCGCGACCTTGAGAACGCGACCGAGATCGTCATCAGCGAGCGGCGGCGCCTGAAGCCGCTCGGCCCGCCGCGGATCAGCGGCCCCTTGAGGTCGGGCCCGGACG
>CAXTSK010000675.1:0-2936 GCA_964246655.1 uncultured Pyrinomonadaceae bacterium | reverse complement strand
CCTTTGACACGGGCACACGCGCCGTCCTCCGCCGCGAGGCCGAGTCGGCCAACACAGCCGTCGAGCTGCAACCCTGCCAGCGCACCGCGGACTTCGTCCTCCGCTTCCCGCCCCCGAGCATGTAAAACACATAACCCACAGACACAGGCAGTCACAGCTTCAGGTTTTTAGCTGTACCTCTGTGTCTCTGTGGTTAAATTTTTTGCGAGAGCCCGGCTTAGACCTCGCGCACGATCAACCCGTCGCGGGCGCAGCTCCATCTCAAAACTTCGGCGCCCTCGTGCGCGGTAAGCGCTGACTCGACGGACTCGCGCGCGCCCTCGTCGCAGAGGAAGGCGATGCAGCCGCCGCCGCCCGCGCCGCAGACCTTCGCCGCGAGCGCGCCGCTGGCGAGCGCCGTCTCCACCAGCGACTCCATGTGCGGCGTCGTGATGTTGGGCGCGAGCCGCTTGCGGTTCGGGTAGGCCGCGCGCATCACCTCGGCCAGTCGCCCCCAGTCGCCCGCCACGAGCGCCGCACGCGCCTCGCGCGCCGCGTCGCGTATCTTCTCGAAGATGTCGAAGACCTCCGGGTCGCCGTCGATGTGGCGCTTGAACATCTCCCAGTTGTTGATGCCCGAGAGCCGCGGCTCGCCCGTGTAGCAGACGACGACCCTCCGCTCCAGCTCCTCCGGCGCGACGTGCAGCGCCTCGCGCCGGATGCCGTCGGGGTCGAACCGGATGGAGTTGACGCCGCCGTAGAAGGCGCCGTAGTAGTCCTGGAACCCCGCGGGCACGCGGATGACCGTGGACTCGACGTTGGCCGCGATGACGATGTACTTCGAAGGCGGGTAGCGGTCGCCGACGAACCGGTTCAGCGCGCCGATGCACGCGATGGCGAGCGAGCTCGAACCGCCGAGCCCCGCGCCCGCGGGCGCCTTCGACTCGGCGATCAGGTGAAAGCCGGTCTCGGGCTTGAAGAAGTGCACGAGCTTCGCGATGAGTTCCAGCCGCTCCTCGCGCGCCAGCTCTTCGACGGCCGAAAGACTCGTCTCGAACGAGACGCCGCGGTCGCGCGACTCAAGGATGATCTGGTCGTCGGCGCGCGGCTCGATGCGGCAGGTGGCGTTGAGCGAGACGGCGAAGTTGACGGTCGTCGCGCCGGGGTGAAAGAGGTAGAGCGGCCAGATGTCGATGGTGCCCCCGGCCAGGTCTACCCTCGTCGGGGCTGTGGCTTCGATAGTCATAGTGTTCAAATGATGAATGATGAATGCGGAATGATGAATTAAAGATAGTTTTTAATTCATCATTCCGCATTCATCATTCAATCACTTCTTTCATTCTCCCTCGACCTTACTTTTCTGTTTCGGCGCCTCCTTGTGGCGCGCGAGCGGGTGCGGGATGAGTTCCTGTATCTCGTCTTTGATTTCGTGGAGTTTGACCTCGGCGGCCTGCTCAAACTTCTGGATGGCCTCGGGGCTCGCCTCCTCGACCTTCTTCGAGAGCCAGTACTTCTCGGCGAAGTAGAAGCCGCCGATGCCGAGGACGATGACGGCCACGACGACGCCGAGGAGCACGTAGCTGAGGTCGTGGATGTTGCCGACCAAAGTGTAGATGGCCGTGTGGAAGACGTAGCCCGCGCCCGCGAGCGTGAGCACCCAGACGAAGCAGCTCGCGAACGAGAGCAGGAGGAAGCGCGGGTACTTCATCTTCGCTACGCCGTAGAAGGCGCACGAGCCCCAGCGCAGCCCGTAGGTGAACTTCGAGATGAAGATCGACATCACCCCGAATTTGTCCGTCAGCCTCTCCAACCGCGGGCGCGCCGCGCAGTAGAAGCGGTACTTCTTCACCTTCGAGCGCCCCGCGCGCCCCAGCGCGTACGCCACGTTGTCGCTCGCCACGCCCGCCAACGTCCCCACCGCCAGCACCAGCGGGAAGCTGTACTCGCCGAACGCCTGCCCGTGCGCCAGCACGCCCGCCAACAGCAAAGTGATGTCGCCCTCCGCCATCGTCAGAAAGAAGATGGCGGGCAGCCCGAACGTCGAGACCAGTTGGTTGACGTAGTTAAAGTCCATAAGGACAGTAAGCGTTGAGCAGTAAGCAGTAAGCAGTAGGAAGCATTTGACTGCTTACTGCTCGCTGCTTACTGCTCACTCCGCCGGGGGTTTGACCACGAGCACGGGGCAGCGCGCGTGGCGGACGACCGACTCGGCGGTCGAGCCGAACAGGATGCGGCCGAGGCCCGTGCGGCCGTGCGACGAGATGACGATGAGGCCCGCGCCGTGCTCCTCGGCCGCGCGCACGATCTCGGCGGCCGGCTCGCCGCGCGCGATCACGTCCTCAACCTCAAGCCCTTCGAACTCCGCGCTCTTCGAGAAGGCGGGCAGGTCGCGCGCCGCGGACTCCTCCAACTGCCCGCCCAGCTCGGCCACCGGCAGAGGCTCCGCCAGCGGCGTCCAGCCCACGGGCTGCACCACCGGCTCGACGACGTGCAGGCAGACGACGCGCGCACCCAGCAGCCGCGCGAACTCCGCCGCCACCGGCACGGCGTGCCGCGCGCACTCGCTGAAGTCCGTCGGCAGCAGGATGGAGCGAACTTCCATAAGAAATGATGAACGCTGAATGCGGAATGATGAATTATCGAAACCGTTTGACAGAGGGGATAAATGCTCAATTGGAATGCGGTTTGAAATTCATCATTCCGCATTCATCATTCATCATTCCGGCCGCCATTCTACACGCAGAGTGAGTTGTTTGACAGCCCCCCGCCCCTTTGTTACCATCGCGGCCGTTCAGACCAGGCTCCCCGGACAGTTTTTAAGCTACTGACCCGAAAGGCTTTGAGATGAGCGCGCCGCGGCCGAACGAACAGCTTTACGTGGGCGTGTAACTCTGCGCGTCTTCGGCGCGCGCCGCGCTGGTCGAAGGGGCCACGCTCTCCAGCGGCCTCGGCCGCCA
>CAXTSK010000674.1:0-2951 GCA_964246655.1 uncultured Pyrinomonadaceae bacterium | reverse complement strand
GGTCTGGCCCGCTCCGCGCGCGCGGCCGACTCGCGTGTCGAGGTGCTCGTCGGCGAGGAGATTGGCACCATCAGCCGCGACATCTACGGCCACTTCGCCGAGCATCTGGGCGGCGTCATCTACGACGGCATCTGGGTCGGCGAGAACTCTAAAGTGCCGAACACGGGCGGCATCCGGACCGCGCTCGTCGAGGCCATGAAGCGCATCCAGGCGCCGGTCGTCCGCTGGCCCGGCGGGTGCTTCGCCGACAGCTACGACTGGCGCGACGGTACGGGGCCGCGCGAGCGCCGGCCGCGCCGCACCAACTTCTGGGTGGACGCGCCCGAGTGGCCCGAGGGGGCGCCGAAGGACGGGCCGTGGAGGTACGAGCCGAATCACTTCGGCACGAATGAGTTCCTGCGCTTCTGCCAACTCGCGGGCGCCGAAGCCTACCTCGCCGCCAACGTGCGGGGCCTCGGCGCGCAGAACTTCTACGAGTGGGTCGAGTACGTCAACTCGCCTTCAGGCACGACGACCGGCGCCGAGCGTCGCGCCGCCGGGCCGCTGGGGAGTCGCGACCCTTACAAGGTGCGCTTCTGGGGCGTGGGCAACGAGTCCTGGGGTTGCGGCGGCAACCTGACTCCCGAGGAGTACGCGGCCGAGTACCGGCGCTTCACGGCGGCCGTCCCGCGCTACGGCGTTGACCTCAAGTTCATCGCGTCGGGCGCCAACGTGGACGACTTCAACTGGACGCGCGGCTTCTTCTCGAAGACAGCGGAGAAGGGCTCGTTCCTCTTCGGCGGCATCTACGGCTTCGGGCTGCACCACTACGCGTGGAACGTCTCGCAGGGTCGCACCAACGACTGGTTCGCGGGCAAGGGCGACGGGCTGAAGTTCGACGAGGGCGAGTTCTACGAGCTTTTGCGCGAGGCCGACCGCATGGAGTCGCTCATCAACCAGCACTGGACGATCATGGGGCAGTACGACCGCCAGCACAGAGTCAAGCTGGTGGTGGACGAGTGGGGCGCTTGGTACAGGAAGGGGTCGGAAGTCCACCCGACGCACCTGCTCGGGCAGCAGTCCACGATGAGGGACGCGCTGCTCGCGGGCCTCACGCTCGACACCTTCAACCGCCACGCCGACAAGGTCGCGATGGCCAACTGCGCGCAGCTCGTCAACTGCCTCCACTCGCTCTTCCTCGCACACGAGGAGAAGTTCGTGCTGACGCCGACCTACCACGTCTTCGAGATGTTCGTGCCGCACATGGGCGCGCGGGCGGTGCGGGCGCTCTTCAGCGCGCCCGAGGTGCGCTACACGCGCGTGGACAAGCCGGCGGAGTTCTGGGGCCTCTCGGGGTCGGCCTCGGTCAACGGCAAACAGTTGACGCTGACTGTGACCAACCCGCACATGACGGAGGCGCGCGAGGCCGAGGTCGCCGTGAGGGGCGCGCGCGTCGCCTCGGCACGCGCGCGTGTGCTCGCCGAGCCGGACGTGCACGCGCACAACAGTTTCGCAAACCCGCGCGAGGTGGAGCCGCGTGACGAGGCGGTCACAGCGGCGGGGGGCGACGCTTTCGTCTACCGCTTTGCGCCCGCGTCCGTGACGCGCCTGTCCGTCACGCTGGTGTGAACGAGACGAAGGAGGGAGGCTGACATTGACCTGGGAAGAGCGCTGGCATCCTCTGCGTGAGGAGTGGGTGATCGTGGCGGCGCACCGGCAGAACCGGCCGTGGTCGGGCGGCACGGTCGAGCACGATGACGAGGAGGAGCCCGCTTACGTCCCCGACTGCTACCTCTGCCCCGGGAACCTGCGCGTCTCGGGGCGCCGCAACGCCGACTACACGTCCACGTTCGTCTTCGACAACGACATGCCCTGCGCCAGCCCCGACGCGCCGAAGGACTTGGAGAAGCCGCCGGGCATCTACCGCAACATGCCCGCCGAGGGGGGCGCGCGCGTCGTCTGCTACAGCCCGAACCATAGTTTGACTCTAGCGGAGCTTGAGACCGAACAGGTCGCCGAGCTGCTCGCGGTCTGGCAGGAGCAGTATAAGGAATTGGGCGCGCGGCCCGAGGTCAAACACGTCCTCATCTTCGAGAACAAGGGCGAGGCCGTCGGCGTCTCGAACCCGCACCCGCACTGCCAGATCTACGCGACCAACTTTGTCTTCAAGTATATCGAGACCGAGGCGCGCGTCTCGCAACAGTATTTGAGGGAGACGGGGCGCGTGCTCTTTCAAGATATCCTCGCCGCCGAGCGCGAGGACGGCCGCCGCATCGTCTACGAGAACGAGACGGCGATCGCCTTCCTGCCCTACTTCGCGCGTTACGCCTACGAGGTCTACGTCGCGCCGAAGGCGACCCACACCTCGATAGCGTCGCTCTCCGACGGGGAGCGGCGGGACTTCGCGCAGGCGCTACGGGCGGTGCTGATCAAGTTCGACAACCTCTGGGGCATCCCGTTCCCGTACGTGATGCCTTTGCATCAAGCACCGACCGACGGGGGCGATTACGGCGGCTTTCACTTCCACATCGAGTTCCACCCGCCGCTGCGCCGCCCCAACTTACTCAAGTACCTGGCGGGGCCCGAGATCGGCGGCGGCAACTTCCTCTCCGACACCTCGCCGGAGGAGAAGGCCGCGGAGCTGCAAGCCGCCGCGGACGTGCATTACAAGCACGCCGCGCGGGGGAACTCACGATGAACGGGGCGCGGACTCACACGAACTGCTGAACGCAATTCGCCGCATACGCGAACGCGTGCGGCCTCGGCTCAGAGGGCACAGACCGGCTCGTCGAGTTAGTCAAAGAGGCTGGCCCCGGACGCGGTCTCTACGGGGCGAAGATCACGGGCGGCGGGAGCGGCGGCACGGTCGCCGTCCTCGGGCGGCGCGACGCGGACGGGGCCGTGGCCGAGGTGGCCCGCCGCTACGCCGAGGAGACGGGGCACGTGCCGCACGTCTTCGGCGGCTCGTCGCC
>CAXTSK010000673.1:866-2954 GCA_964246655.1 uncultured Pyrinomonadaceae bacterium | reverse complement strand
TTCGCCTTTGCGCTGCAACTCTACCGCCTCATAGTTTTAGGATAGGCTCTTAGACAAAATTACCTTGGCGAGTCCTGGCCGAAGAACAAAACAATAGCGGTTATAGTTCAATCGGCATTCGGTGAGGCCGGCAAGAACGAGCTCTCTGCGGGCATCACGTCTTGGAATGAGTATCTTAACGATAGTTGTTCAGGGGTAACCTTCGGCGATGCTCAGTTGGTGGATTTTCAAGAGTCAGACCCTACCCCGGCCTACACCATCCGCGTTCTTAATAGACACCCGAACACTCAAGCAATAGCCGCGGTAGAAGTCACACCGGGCCCGGATGGGAGGGCGATAAGTGCAGACATACAGATAGCTACAGGTTACTCATTCTCGGGGTTGAGGTTTTACGGGGCCCATGAGACCGGGCACACGTTTGGAATAGAAAACTGCAACGGTTGCCCTCTCGGCTCCGCAGTTATGACCAGCTATAACGAGAGCCAGACAAGCCCCACACAGTGTGATGTCCAGGTCGTGGGTAAGATTTATTGCGTATGCCTCAACGGCGGTACGTACATGACGTGTAAAGAATGTATGGACATCGACGGAATATTTGTTGACACATGCACCTGCCCGACAATAGCCTGCCCGACCTACCCCTGCTATGACGTTGAGAACTGCGTCCGCTGCTCCAGCGACGGGTGTACATGTACCCTGACATTTGGGACACCAATTGTCGTAGATGTAGCGGGCAACGGGTTCGCTCTGACCGGCCTCAAGCAGGGGGTCAGGTTCGACCTCAACGGCGACGGCCGGGCCGGGCACATCCCGTGGACGGCCCCCGGCTCCGACGACGCCTGGCTGGCGTTAGACCGTGACGGCAACAGTGTGATCGACAACGGCGCGGAATTGTTCGGCGACTTCAGCCCGCAGCCCGAGCCCCCGCCGGGCGGGGAGAAGAACGGCTTCCTCGCGCTGGCCGAGTACGACAAGCCGACGAACGGCGGCAACTCCGACGGGCTGATTACGAAGCAGGACGCCATCTTCCCGAGCCTGCGGCTCTGGCAGGACACGAACCACGACGGCGTCTCCGCGGCCGGCGAAATGCACACCCTCAAGCAGCTCGGCCTGAAGTCCATCGACCTCGACTACAAGGAGTCGAAGCGGACGGACGAGCACGGCAACCGCTTCCGCTACCGGGCAAAGGTCAAAGACACGCATGACGCGCAGCTCGGCCGCTGGGCGTGGGACGTGTTCCTCGTCTCCGGCCAATAGACGCAGGTCGGAAAAAGGAGAAGGGGTAAGGGAGAGACAGCGCGTCTTCCCTTACCCCTTCTCCTTTACTCTTTGCCCTTCCGGCTTCAGACGACGGTGCCGTCGCGGACGACGCCGTTCTTGGGGACGATGATGATGCCGTCGCGGATGAACCAGCTCCCTTCGGGGTCTTCGGCGTCCGCGACGCCGCGCTCGTTGACGAGGCGGACTCCGGCGCCGATGCGCGCGTTCTTGTCCACGATGGCGTTGCGGATGACCGAGCCCTCGCCGATGCCGATGCGCGGCTTGCCGTCGCGCATGTCGGCCTCCATCTCCTCGATGGACTGGAAGTAGTCGGCGCCCATCACGTAGGTGTTCTCGATGCTCGCGCCGAAGTCGATGCGCGTGCGCACGCCGATGAGCGAGCGCGTGA
The DNA here is from genome assembly GCA_964246655.1 of uncultured Pyrinomonadaceae bacterium. Classification (GTDB taxonomy): domain Bacteria; phylum Acidobacteriota; class Blastocatellia; order Pyrinomonadales; family Pyrinomonadaceae; genus QHXN01. The sequence goes on along the minus strand of CAXTSK010000673.1, from coordinate 1,285 downwards.
TGACGGCCCGGCTGATGATGCAGCCCTCGGCGATGATCGAGCTGTTGATGTGGCAGTTGTTGATTTTCGACGGCGGCAGATACCGCGCGCGCGTGAAGACGGGCGCGTCCGTGTCGAAGAGGTTGAACTTCGGGATGGTCGCCGTCAGGTCGAGGTTCGCCTGATGGAAGGCCGAGATCGTCCCGATGTCCTCCCAGTAGTCGTCGAACAGATACCCCTGCACGTTGCTGCTCTCGATGGCCGCCGGGATGACCTGCTTGCCGAAGTCGTTCCACGTCGGGTCGCGCTTGAGCAGTTCGACCAGCCACTCGAACTTGAAGACGTAGATGCCCATCGACGCGAGGAACGGGCGCCGCGCCGCCTCCTCGGCCGAGAGGCCGAAGGGCGTCGTGTCCACGCGCATCTCTTCGAGCGCCTGC
>CAXTSK010000673.1:0-856 GCA_964246655.1 uncultured Pyrinomonadaceae bacterium | reverse complement strand
GCCGCAGGCGCTTCAGCTTGCTGATCTGGTTCATGCCGTAGGGCGCCAGCACGTCGGCGAAGATTCCGCAGAACAGGAACAGCACGAAGACGACGGCACCGGCCGCGCCCAGCGGCTTCTCGCGGAACTCCGTGATACGCCCCGTCGGCTCCATCTTCATCAGGCCGAACTCCTCGGCTGCCTCGCGCACGAACGGGATGACCGAGATGGTCACGTCGGCCTCGGTCTCGAAGTGGCGCGCGATGAACTTGCGGTAGTCCATCCGGTAGAGATGGTCGCCCGAGAGGATCAAAAGCGTGTCGATGCCCCAGTCGTACATGTGCGGGAGCACCTGGCGGACGGCGTCGGCCGTGCCCTGGAACCACTGCGGGTTCTGCGGCGTCTGCTCGGCCGCGATGATCTCGACGAAACCGTTCGAGAACTGCGAGAAGCGGTAGGTCGTCGCGATGTGCTTGTTCAGTGACGCCGAGTTGTACTGCGTCAACACGAAGATCTTGAGGATGTCCGAGTTGATGCAGTTCGAGATCGGGATGTCCACGAGCCGGTACTTGCCGCCGAGCGGCACGGCCGGCTTCGAGCGCAGCAGCGTCAGCGGCGACAGACGCGTGCCCGCGCCCCCGCCCAGAATCACAGCCAGAATGTTCGGCTTCCTCGGAGGCATCGCTCACACCTTCCCTGATTTTTTTTGGAAAACTGATTGCGGTGAGCATAGCCCCGAAGCGCCGCGCGTTTCAAGCTCGCGCGGCGCGTTTAAGGTTCTCTTACTGTTACAAAAGGGTGTTCGCCCGCCGCCGCACGGCTGGCATTAACTTTCAATTTGAAAAGACGGGGCCGCGCAAGCCCCCCTGCGCGGCCC
>CAXTSK010000672.1:0-2954 GCA_964246655.1 uncultured Pyrinomonadaceae bacterium | reverse complement strand
GCGTTCACAGTTCAGCGTTCAGCGTTCACAGTTCATCGTTCCAAACGAGGAGTCAAAACCGTCATGCAGAAACGTTCCCTGGTCGCGAAAATCTTTGTGCTCGTCGGCGTGCTCTCGGTGGGCGCGGCCCCGACGCGGGCGCAGGGCCAGCCGCAGCAGAACTTCGTCGCGGCCTCGTTCGAGAAGGCTTCGGGCGAGCCCGTCCAGATCAACGTGCTGGTCGGCCAGTCGCGCGTCATCAACTTCGACCGGCCCATCGGCCGCTTCTCGGTCTCGAACCCCGAGGTGGCCGAGGCCGTGCTCGTCACGCCCGACCAGGCGGTCGTCAACGGCAAGGCGTTCGGGCAGGTCAACTTCATCGCGTGGGAGAAGGAGGGCGGCCGCTTCATCGTCTTCGACGTGTACGTTCGCTCGAACCTCTCGCTCATCGACTCGCAGATCAAGGCGCTCTTCCCCGACGACGACGTGCGCCTGAGCCAGGCCAACGGCTCGGTCGTCATCTCGGGCAAGGTGAAGAAGGCGACGACGGTCTCGCAGGTCGAGGCGGTGGTCAAGGCCGCGGGCTTCAACGTCGTCAACATGCTCAGCTCGCCCACGGTGAACGCGGCGCAGGTGCAGTTGCAGGTGCGCGTCGCCGAGGTCAGCCGCTCGCGGCTGCGCGAGCTGGGCGCGACTTACGCCTACGAAGGGGCGCCCGGCATGGGCGGCGTCATCGGCTCGGGCGGCGGGCCGTGGACGATGTCGAAGGTCGATTCCGGCAACATCTTCGGGACGATGATCGGCAGCGCCCTGAACCTCTTCGTGATGGGCGGCAACACCTACAACTTCATTCACGCGCTGAAGACGCAGGGCGCGCTCCGCAGCCTCGCCGAGCCGAACCTGATCGCGATGGACGGCCAGCAGGCGAGCTTCCTCGCGGGCGGCGAGTACCCCGTCCCCGTCGTGCAGAACACGGGCGACAAGGCGTTCGTCACCATCCTCTTCAAGGAGTACGGCGTCCGCCTCAACTTCAAGCCGACCATCATCGACGAGGATCACATCCGGCTTGAGCTTGAACCTGAGGTCTCCTCCATCGACTTCGCCAACGGCGTGAAGTTCGACGGCTTCCTCGTGCCCGCGCTGAAGACGCGCCGCGCCAAGACGGGCGTCGAGCTGCGCGACGGCCAGTCGTTCGCGCTCGCGGGCCTGCTCGACAACAGCGAGACGCGCTCGCTCTCGAAGATGCCGATCATCGGCGACATCCCCGTCCTCGGCACGCTCTTCAACTCGAAGTCGTTCCAGAAGAGCGAGACCGAGCTGATGTTCATCGTCACGGCGCAGCTCGTCAAACCCGTCAATCCCGACGACCTGCCGCAGATGCGCGGCGTGGACGGCCTCAAGAACGGCTCGCCGCTCGGCGTCGAGCCGAAGGGCGAAGGCATCCAGGGCGAACACGGCTTCTCGACCGGCGGCGACAAGAGCAGCGCCGCGCCCGCGGCCGAGCCGAAGAAGGCCGACGACGCCAAGTCCGTCGAGGTCTCGAAGAAGCAGCAATAATAACGGTCAGTACCACCCGCGGGATGCGGGGGGGGGGCCGGGGCCCCGGGGGCCGGGGGGTACCCTCCGCCCCCCCCCAACCCGCGGGTGGTACTGCCGCTAAGTCCGCAGAGGGAGGTGGGAGATGAGACCGAACACGCGCAGTCTGCCACGCGCGGCCGCTGAGCGCCCGGGCGAGCGCGGCGCGACCATCGTCATGGCCGCCATCGGGATGGTGGCGATGATCCTCGCCACCGGGCTCGCCGTAGACATCAGCCACTTCTACACGGCGAAGGCCGAGTTGCAGACCGCGGCGGACGCGGCCGCGCTCGCCGGTGCCTCGCAGCTCAACTCGACCTCGGGCGGCATCAAGTCGGCGGTCACCGAGGCGACGAAGGCGCTCAACAAATATGACTTCAAGAACACGGTCACCGTGACGGCCGCCGCGGTCACCTTCGCCAAGAACATCAACGGCCCGTACACGGACTCGGCCTCGGCGCAGGCGTCGCCCGGCGGCGTGCGCTTCGTCAAGGTCGCGCTCCCGCCCGCGCCGGTCGGCGTCACCTTCTCGCAGATGGTGCTCGGCAACACGGCCAACATGTCGGCGCAGGCGACGGCCGGCCTCTCGGTCGGGCTCTCGATGAACAAGTTCTACACGGCCTTCACCTTCGTCGAGACGGCGGCCAACCCGCTGCTGCGCGGCAGCAGCTACACGCTGGTGCCGAAGTCCTGGAACGACAGCTCGCCCGGCAGCTACCGCATCCTGACGCTCGAAGGCGGCGGCGCGCCGAGCCAGTTCGTGGTGGCCGGCCCCATCCACGCCTACGGCTACGTGACCGGCGGTTACACGGTCGCGCAGCTCAACGGCACGTCGCCGGCCGGCAACCTGACCGCGCCGAGCATGTGCCGCTCGGCGCAGATCGGCGTCAACACGCGCTTCGCCGACTACACCGTCCACCCCAGCGTCAACGCGACGGACGAGCCGCCCGACACCATCACGCAGGAGAACATCACCTACAAGCAGTACACCGACATGCAGGGCAACAACACGGTGCAGCGCGCCGACGGCGCCCGGAACCGCCGTGTCATCACGCTGCCCATCGTCCGCCAGCCGAATTACAACACCTCGACGCGCGACGTTACGGCCGACCGCCTCGGGGCCTTCTTCATTAAGAGTAAGGTCACGTCGTCGTGCAACCTCGTCGTCGAGTACATCGGCGAGGCGCTCTCGGTGCCGATGGGAACCTATACGCCCGGCCAGCCGCAGAGTCACGAGCTTTCGGTCCCGGTTCTTTACAAGTGAGGTGAGCGAGATGAGGAAGAATGACGGACATAATCACGCCGCCGCGCGGCCCGGGCGCCTGCGCCGCGCCTTCAGCCCGCGCCGGTTCGCGCGCCGCGCGCGCGGCTCCCAGCTCGTGGAGGCGGCCCTCGAGCTG
>CAXTSK010000671.1:0-2955 GCA_964246655.1 uncultured Pyrinomonadaceae bacterium | reverse complement strand
GTCTCGCTCATCTCGGACGGCCGCGTGATTCGCACATGGCGGGCGGACTCGCTGACGGAAGTGTTCGAGGTCGAGTGCGAGCGCGACGGCTACTACCGCCTTGAGGTACGCGACCGGGACGGGAAGGCGCTCGCGCTGACAAACCCCATTTACGTCAAAGTAGGAAGGCGGCGGTAGTCTCAAGGCGCGAGGCGAAAGAGTCTCGTCTCGCCCGCGGCGAGCGTCGCTTCGGGCGACGGCGGAAGCGGGAGCGCCTGCGGCACGAAGTCGGGCTTGAGAAAGAGCACGCGCACGAGCTTGAGTCTCCGGCACGTCCCGCCCGAGGCCGTCGCCGGGTGTGGATGACAGCGCGCGGTGACCGACTCGACCGCGTCGGGCGCGAAACCCTTCGGCAGACGGATGCCCGTTCGGAAGTAGCCGCTGCGCTCGATGCGCAGGCGCGGCTCGCCCATGTCCGACTTGAACACCTCGGCGCGCCCCTTCAGCTTCACGTCGAAGGCGACGGCCGCGCCCTCCTGTTCGGACGCGGCCTCGACGTAGAGGTATGCGCGCGGGTCGGCGACGGTGTTGATGTCCGAAGGGCTGTCGCTGATGCGCCCCTCGCGCCGCAGCTCCTCGGTCATCGCGCGGTAGGTGGCGGGGAAGTTGTCCATCATGCTCTCGCGCGTCGCCGCTTCGAGCTGCGCGAAGGCGGGATACGGCGCGAAGCGCACGGCCGAGCAGGCGAGGTCGGAGAAGTTGTTGTTGTCCGACGCCACGGCGAGCAGCGGATGGCCGCCGTCCACGTACTGACCCTTGAAGGTCTTCGTCTCGTGCTGCACGCCTTGGAAAGTCTCCGCGACGACCTTCCCTCCCCTGGTCTTTATCTCGTAGACCCACTCGATGTCAGTCCCTCGCCCCCAGCGCGCGAAGAGCGCGGCCGTCTGCGTCCCCCCATCTTCGTTGGTGAAGACGACCGTGTAGCGGTAGACCGTCTCCGCGCCCTCGTGCAGAATCTCGTAATACATCAACAGGGGAATGTCGGTGAAGTGGTCGATGGTGTTCGGGCGCGCGTAGAGGATGGGGGCGTGCGAGACCGCGAAGTTGAACTCCCTTTGCCGGGGCGTGGAGGGGGTGACCGGGCTCATGTGACGCAGCGCCTTCACCTCCGCGCGCGGCGCACCCGCGGCCGAGCGCGCGGGGTTGAGCGCTACGGAGACTGTGTGCCGCCCCTTCGGCAGTCGCCCGAGCATGACCCGGTACTCGTAAAAATCCTCGCCGGCCCAGAGCAGCACGTCCTGGTTGTACGCGCCGTCAACGAGGACGACCAGCGCGGCTGCCTCGGAGCCTTTCCGCGCCCAGGACGCGCCCGGCGACCGCGCCTCGATACTAAGGGCGATCTCCAAGTCGCGCGGAAGGACGAAGGTGTCTGAGGCGAGCGGTGGCATGTCCCGCGGCGCCGACGGCGAGCAGGGATTCTCTGCGCGCGCACAGACGACGGTTAGAAAGATGAAGAGGCAAAGCCGCAAACAGCCTGGGATTGTTCTCATGAAAGAAGGGTTCGGCCCCGGGGGCGCCGAGAGATTTTGTTCGGCAGAGCGCGGAAGTCTCGGCCGCCAAGCTACGTCAATCCGGCGACCTTTTCAAGTTTATTTTCAAGCTTAATTTTTCTCCGCGGCTTCACAGAAATTTCTCTCCGGCTTAACAATTCCTGAGCTATAATCCGCCGCACGCCTGAAGGGGTCGGCACGGAGTTGAGTTCCCAGACGGACTCGCGCGGCCGCCCCGACCGAGACATACCCTTTAAGACGCATCAGACGAAGAAGACTTTCTACCCTTGCGGCCCCCGGCCCACTCAGGAGAAAACCATGTTGCGAAGAGTCTCCCGCGTAACCGCCTGCCTGCTGCTCCTGTCCGCCTGCCTCGCCATGAACGCCTTCGCGCAAGTCAACACCGCGAGCGTGACGGGCCTGGTCGCGGACACGACGGGCGCCGTCGTCCCGAACGCCACGGTGACCTTGAAGAACAAGGCCACCAACGTCGAGACCACGGCCACGACCGACAGTTCCGGCTACTACACCTTCGCCAGCGTCCCCGTCGGCGACTACACCGTGACGGTCGAGCGGCAGGGCTTCAAGCGCGTCGTGCTCGAAGAGGTCAAGTTTGAGGTCGGGCAGAAGGCGCGCGTGGACGCCGCGCTCGAAGTCGGCGCCGTGACCGAGACCGTCACCGTCACCTCGGCGACGCTTCTGACGACGCAGGAGGCGACGACCGGCGGCGTCATCGAGAACCGCATGGTCGAGCAACTCCCGCTCTCGGGCCGCAACTGGGACGACCTCATCGGCCTCGTCCCGGGCGTGCAGTCCGACCGCTACACCGAGGAGGGCGGCGGCACCGCCAACGGCCGCACGGGCGGCGCCAACGTCCACGGCGTGCGCTCGCTCCAGAACAACTTCGTCCTCGACGGCGTGGACAACAACTCGATCTCGGAGAACGTGCAGGAGTTGACGACGCAGGTCGCGCGGCCCTCGGTCGATTCGATTCAGGAGTTCAAGGTCTCGACCAACCCCTACTCGGCCGAGAACGGCCGCAGCCCCGGCGCGCTCGTCAGCGTGACGACCAAGTCGGGCACCAACGCCTTCCACGGCACGCTCTACGAGTTCCATCGCAACCGCGTCTTCGACGCCAACAACTTCTTCAACAACCGCGCGGGCGCGCGCAAGCCGCAGAACATCCAGAACCAGTTCGGCGGCAACGTCGGCGGCCCCGTCGCCAAGGACAAGGCGTTCTTCTTCTTCAACTACGAGGGCACGCGCATCCGCAAGGGCTCGACGCGCCTGGGCAACGTTCCCTTGCGGAGCGAGATCCTGGGCGACTTCTCTTTGGCGGCGGCGGCCGCCGCGCGCGTGCGCCCCCCGCGCGGGCCGCCCTGCCCCCCCGGCGCGGCGGTGTGGTACGGCGTTGACCGCGCCGCCG